>CANRBX010000006.1 GCA_947628955.1 uncultured Lachnospiraceae bacterium
AATCTCCAGCGGCAATGTCGTTTATGATGTTGTAGACAGCTATAAGTCTCTGCTGGAAAAGGTTATGAAGTGAAATCCACACAGAGCTTAATGACCATAAAAAGCACGAAGCATAGGGGGATGCCCTGATACTTCGTGCTTTTTGCTTGCCCCAATCCAACCTGACAGATGCCGAAATTATAATTTTGGCTTCAAAACTTTCTTACGGGCACCCGTCATTTGGCACAGGCCGCGTTTCGGCTGCAGGAAAAGGAAAGGATCGTGTCCTCAAACACCCGGACCTGATCTGCCTTCTCAAAGGTAATGGTATGGGTGACAGGCGTCCAGGCAGGCTCACAGCCTGTATGGCTGCATGGCGGAGATTTTTCCGCGCATAGCAATAGGGGCAGCCCACCGTACAACCGATCACCAGGTTCATATTCATTCCTCCGTCTCATTATTCACACCCGCCTTTTGGCGGTAGGTGTCGATGATATCCTGCAGGGTAATGGCATTCATACGGGCCTCAGCTGCCCTCTGTATCTCATCGTAGCAGTCCCGCAGGGCCAGCTGGATATTCACGCCCACGCCGCAGTCGGGATTCTGGGGATATCTGGCGACATTTCTCTACACGACCCAGACGGCTTCCGTCCGCAAACCGTATCAGGATCTGGACGCACTGCTGCAGGGCAGGGATTTCTTTATCCTCACTACCAATCAGGACACCCAGTTTGTGAAGTTGTATCCGGAAGACAAAGTTGCCGAGATCCAGGGCGATCACCGTTTTTTCCAGTGCGCGGACTGCTGCACGGACGATACCTGGGATGCGGTGGAGCCGGTGCGGGAGATGATAGCCGCCATGGGCGGCAACACCGCTGTTCCCGGCAGCCTGATCCCCCGCTGCCCTCACTGCGGCAGAGAAGCCTTCCCCTGGGTACGGGGATACGGCAATTTCCTGCAGGGGAAAAAGTATGCACATCAGTACGATAAAATTTCCCGCTATCTTCTGGAGCATAAAGACAAGAACATTCTGTTTCTTGAACTGGGCGTTGGCCGTCTGACGCCGATGTTTATCCAGGAACCGTTCTGGCTCCTGACGCTGTCTTATCCAAAGGCCCGTTATGTTACAGTGAATGACCGATATGACTTTCTGCCGCGGAAGATTGAAGACAGGGGCATGGTCATTGTGGCCGATATCGCCCGGGTGCTGCGTGATACGCGGGACGCCGTAGAAAAGAAAGATCCTGCGCAGTAAGCGGGGCAATCACTTTTTTTTCATATAGAAAAATACAGAAAGGAAGCAGCAATCAAGGATTTCGCCCGGCGTCATCGGCAGGGCGTTCAAGGGGCTGTGGACGCCTCTCATCTCGGGCCGGACAGCGGATGCGGAAAATCCCGTTCCCTGATCCTGCAGCCACGGGTCGAGAAGAATCGTCTAATCGCCGTATTCTATTTTGAGTGTTGCATTTCGTATCTGCTGAATCCTCATGGTAATACCTCCATAAACACGAAATATTCTTTCTATAAGTGTTTCCTGTACGCATTAGGAAGCACAGAAAACTGATTCTTAAATGCCGCCGCAAATTTACTCTGACTTTCATATCCAACTGCCGCCGCGACCTCGGCAATGCTCATATTTGTTTCACGCAGCAATCTGGCGGCCTGCTCCATCCGATGCTTTTTCATGTGCGCTGCGAGAGAGGTTCCGTACACGGTCTTAAATGCGGCTTTCAATGTGGTGGGATTGATCAGGTACTGCCTGGAAAGCTCCTCAATCGTGATCCTCTGTTCCATATTTTGAAGAAACCAATCATGGATTTGGCGGATTATTTCAATTTGTTCCGGCAGGTATTCTGCAAGGTGATTTTTCTCTGTCATCTCTATCTGCGCAAGATATAAAAACAACTCTAAAGTCTTTATGCGCTGATAGGGAAGCTCCAGTTCTTTGGGCTGTCCGTAATAGCCGGAAAAAATGCTTTCAGATCGTTCATTCCCGGCAAAAAAAGCAATCCCGCTTTCCCTGCAAAACTTATCATAAAGCAAACCGTTAAAAACTTTCGTTTCGGCAAGCAATTCGGGCGGGTGAACCGATACCTCCCGCAGATCAACGGAAATTACCAGGCCCTGATATTGGCCGCCCGGGAAAACAAATGCGGAGTCTGTACAGACATCAAGCGTATGCACAGAGAAATCTCCCGGATTTAAGAAAACGCTTCTTCCGTGATCTGTGTTCCATACGACCTGCCCGGCATGACAATAATTGATCTGCATAATATGCCCCATAGCTTCATGCCTGTGTGAAAAAGCCTCTGCGGTAATATCCGCATAAGATAATTCGATTCCGTCATAGAGACAAACATGCTCTCCTGTGTTTTGAAAAGGGATTGCGTCAAAGTTGAACATCATAACAGGTTCCTCACAATTTCGGGCAGGCGATTTCCATGACCTGCTCGATCATCTGATGCAGCAGCCGGCTCTGCGGCGTATCCGCCGCCCGATAATACACTTCTTTTCCGTCACGCCGACAGACGATCAGACCGCTGTTTTTCAGTGGCCGGAGGTGGTGGGACACGGCAGGACTTGACATCTCCAGCATGGCCGAAATATTGATGACACATTCCTCGCAGTGGCAGAGAAGCCAGAAAATACGGATCCTGGTCGTGTCGCCAAGCTGCTTAAATATATCTGCGACGGTCTGAAAATTGCTCACCCGACTGAGCTGTTCCATCATCATGGCAGCCTCCTGTCCTTCTCCATGATGATGCGGTAATTCTGCATAATTCATAGCACATTCCCTCTCCTTTTGAATTTTCGCCCAAACGGAAATACTTTTCGCCCGTTCAGAAGATTGCATGCTGGATGTGTTGACATTCTTCTTCGCTCATATTATACTGCAGTTAAGATGATTAAACAAGTACTTAATCATAAAATCCAGAATTTTCAGGAGGATCATACCATGAAAAAGACTTACAAAATCGAAGTAGACTGTGCCAACTGTGCGAACCTCATGGAGGATGCGACCCGCAAAACTGCCGGTGTAGCCGCTGCTACTGTAAACTTCATGACCCAGAAAATGATCGTCGAATTTGCGGAAGGTCACGATCCCAGAAAAGTGATGCAGGATGTGCTGAAGGCCTGCAAAAAGGTGGAGCCGGATTGCGAAATTGAATTCTGAAAAATTGAATCCGGATTAAGACGGACGGCACCCTGAAAAACACAAGGACAGTTTCAGGATGCCGTTCCTTATCGAAGAACAATTAAGCACATTTTGAAAGGAGCTTTATTATGCAGGAGCTGATCGTAAATATTTTGCTCGGTTTCGTTATTATAACGGCCGCAGCACTGCTCGCAATCATTGGCAGCCGCAAGGATGGAATGACAAAGAAGCAAAAAAAGATGATGATCCGCATTCTGATCACCTCATTCATCCTTTTCGGACTTCAGTTTATCTCAGCAGAGGATTTTAATTCCCTTGATAAGTATTTATTCCCATCGGCGGGAACCTGGATCCGTTTTGCCTGCTATCTGCTTGACTATTTCATTATCGGCTATGACATTCTGAAAAAGGCCGCAAAGGGCATCCGGAACAGACGGGTATTTGACGAAAACTTTTTGATGGCGGCAGCCACAATCGGCGCCATGGCTCTGGCCGTTTACGAAAACGGCGACTATCTGGAAGCGATTGCCGTTATGCTGTTTTATCAGATCGGCGAATGGTTCCAGAGTTATGCTGTGGGTAAGAGCCGCCGCAACATAAGCAATCTGATGGATATCCGCCCGGATTATGCAAATGTTGAGCGAAACGGCAGGCTGGAACAGGTTGACCCTGATGAAGTTGAGATCGGAAGCGTGATCGTTGTCCAGCCGGGTGAAAAAGTTCCGATTGACGGAGTCATTGTTGAAGGCAGCACCAGCCTGAATACAAGCGCCCTGACCGGGGAAAGCCTGCCGCGGGAGGCAAAGGCGGGAGACGAAGTGATCAGCGGATGTATCTCTATGACGGGTGTGCTGAAAATACAGACTACAAAAGAGTTTGGGGAATCTACCGTTTCTAAGATTCTGGATCTGGTGGAAAATGCAAGCTCCCGCAAATCTAAATCCGAAGATTTCATCTCGAAATTTGCAAAGGTCTATACCCCTGCTGTCTGCTACAGCGCATTGGCACTGGCACTTCTGCCGCCGCTTGTCCGCATGCTCTTTATGGGGCTTGCCGCAGACCCCGGCGTGTGGATCTACCGGGCGCTTACATTCCTTGTGATCAGCTGCCCCTGCGCGCTGGTCATCAGCATTCCTCTGAGCTTTTTTGCGGGTATCGGCGGTGCAAGCCAGCAGGGCGTGCTTGTGAAGGGTTCCAATTATCTTGAGATCCTTTCCAGGACGAAAGTGGTTGTTTTTGATAAAACCGGTACTCTGACACAGGGTGTCTTTGAGGTAAACGGAATCCATCATAATGAAATATCGGATGCGCAGCTCATTGAATATGCGGCATTAGCGGAAAGCGCATCTTCACATCCGATCAGCAAGAGTTTACAGCGTGCCTACGGAAAGGAGCCGGACCGCAGCCGTGTCAGTGATATCCAGGAAATCAGCGGCAACGGTATTATCGCCAAAGTAGACGGCCTGGAAATTGCGGCCGGCAACGATAAGCTGATGACACACCTGAACATCCCTTATATCAACTGCCACCAGACCGGCACGATCATTCACATGGCCATCAATGGCGCCTATGCCGGTCATATCGTAATCTCTGACATCGTAAAGCCTCATTCACAGGCTGCTGTTGCCGCATTGAAAGCGTCAGGTGTGGAAAAGACGGTCATGCTGACCGGCGACGCCAAAAAAGTTGCAGATCAGGTAGCTTCCTCGCTTGGTATTGACGAAGTTTACAGTGAACTGCTCCCGGCTGACAAGGTTGAAAAGGTGGAAGAACTGCTGCGCGTGAAGCCCGGTAAAGCGAAACTTGCATTCGTCGGCGACGGCATCAATGACGCCCCCGTTCTTTCAAGAGCGGATATAGGCATTGCCATGGGCGCTATGGGTTCGGATGCAGCGATTGAAGCGGCAGACATCGTTTTGATGGATGACGACCCGATGAAAATATCCAAAGCGATCCGTATTTCCCGTAAATGCCTTCGTATCGTTTACCAGAATATCGTGTTTGCGCTGGCCGTTAAATTCGCCTGCCTGATTCTGGGCGCGTTTGGTATTGCCAGTATGTATCTGGCAATTTTCGCAGACGTAGGCGTTATGATCCTTGCGGTACTCAATGCGATCCGCTGCCTGTTCGTGAAGAATCTGTGAGAATGGAGGGGTTCCTGTGCATAAAAATGAACTTTCCTGACGGAGGATTATGTACCAAAAGGCGCTCTGCCCCTTTGGATACTCCGCCAGGCGGAACCCTGTTGTCTCCGCTTCGCTCCGGTCGGCGCTAAACGTGCGCCACCGGCGCACAGCGCCCCTCCGGACACCCCATGCCAGAAATGAAAAATGTAATATTTTTTCTTTGGTTTCATTTTGCTCCTCCGGTCTAATCATTTATCTTCCAATACCCGTATCTCTTCCCACCGACCCGCTCAATAAGGCCATCAACAACCAACCTGTTCATTGTTCTTTTTATTGTGCTGCGCGATAATTCTAATTCTACTGTGAGTTCACCATAAGTTATACGCGGATTATTCCTAAGCAGTTGAATGATTTTTTCGCTCAAAAGGTTCGCTTTAGGTTCAGTCAAAGGTTCACTTTGACCCTTTGGGACTTTTGAATGATCTATAAGGGCTCTTTCTAACGCCTTAAAATGGATTCTCAGGTCATTCCCGCGCAATTCATACACCGGTAAATCCGCTCCGATTTCTTTACATGCATCGCACATTTTCTGGATTCCCTGTCCCCAGTTTTCAATAAACCCGGCGCGATAAAAAACATTGGCAATGTCCGGATTATAGGGTTTTGAATCATGCGGTTCCATAAGGGTTTCCACCGTCCAACTATCTGGCAAAATACAACTGTTGCTTATAGTAATAGAATCATCTGCAATCCTTATTTGAATCGGTGCACCATACATATAACAGTTGTGGGCAATCGCATTGTAGATTGCTTCACGAATGGCCTCTCTGGCAAAGGGATATTCTTCAACACGTCTATCATGTTCGTAACTGATTTTTGCTTTCAGGTACATCAGATAAATCAAGTCAATCACTTTACTGGCATTTACCAGAAGTGATTCTTCAAGGTCATGATGATAAGTGACTCTCCCTTTTTCGTCAAACTTTCCAATTTTTATAAAGCTTCCATTTTGTACGATACTTGGATCACTGTAAAACAAGAGAACCGCAGACCTTTTCAGTTTCCCGTCTTTTATCAGATGCAGTTTCTGAAGCAGTTCCGAATTTGAAATGTTCAGTTCCGTTTCCGTCATTCGCTTTTTTCTCAGCGCTTCGCGCCGGAAGATTTTGAAACTTTCATCATCCAAATCATCTACAGTGATATCGTCAACTGTAACATCTTCCCAGCGAACGCCGGTTTTCTGCATAATAAATTCCGACAGCGCAATCCCTGTAAGCTGTTGTTTCGTGCTGCCACTGCTATGCTGAACTGTGTAGTGACATGCGTTCTGAAAACTGGCTGCTCTGCCACGTACATGCCTATGAATACTTTGACGGTGTGCCACGGCTCCTGATCCCTGACAACCTCAAACGTTATTTCCTCATACAAATATTCATGGTTATTACCCGCCAGTGCATCAATTTTGTTGTCACAAATTTACGGCTTAAAATTAAAATAATGATCTTTCTTCTACTTTTTTCATTATTAAATATGGCATAATCATCCCTTTATAACTTGGATTCTTCTCATCTAAACCAATCCTTTTTCTCAAAAAAACTAAAATCTAAATCTGTTTTTATGCTCCACACTATCATAAGAATATGAAACAAAAACGTTAGGATTATCCATAGTCCTACAAGCATTTCACTTGCATCTTCTCTATAAAATTAACATTTTTGGAGACATATTTCTAATTAAATATTGATGCCAATTTTTATACATTTTATCTTACAATTTTCACGAATTCAACCCGTAATTTCAACTTGTTTATTTGCTTAATCGCTGTTGATTTATAATTAAAACTGATCCAGACTTTATGAGAAAAGCTGATCCACCTTTTATTCAAAACAGGCTGCAAAAAGCGCCTCTAAAATAAAAAGCAGGTAATCCCGCTGAAAATCCAGCAATTACCTGCCCTTCTTCTGGTAGCGGCGCGCCCGCCTCCGCCGGCCCCGCCAGGTCGTCGGAAGGCATGCAGAAAATGCTCCGCATTTGCCTTCCTCCCGGGTAGCGCCGCGCCCGTCTCCGCCGGCCCCGCCAGGTCGTCGGAAGGCATGCAGAAAATGCTCCGCATTTGCCTTCCTCCTCGGGTAACGGCGCGCCTTCCTCTCAGTGCCCCAGCATGCTCTCCACGAAGATCCCGTACCCTTTCTTTGCGTCCTGCACGAAGACGTGCGTCACGGCGCCTACGATCCGGCCGTTCTGGAGGATCGGGCTGCCGGACATTCCCTGGACGATGCCGCCGGTCAGCTTCAGCAGTTCTTCGTCGGTCACCTCAATCACCATTCCCTTGTTGACATCGCTCCCGTTGAGCCGGATCTCCCTGATCTCCACGTCATATTCCCGGCATTCACCGTTGACCGAGCACAGGATCGTCGCCGGGCCCTGCTCGGCCTCCTGCTTGTAGGCCGTCTCATACAACGTCATTTTCTGCGCCATTGCCGGAAATCCGACGATTTTTCCATAGATGCCGTCCCTGCGGTTCTCCTGGATCTCCCCGATCTTGTAGCCTTCACTGTAATGGATGACGCCTGCGAGCTCTCCGGGAACGCCCTGCGCGCCTTTGATGACAGAAATCACATCCGCATTGTAGAGGGTTCCTCCGCTGATCTCCAGCAATTCACCGGTATCTATGTCGCTGATCCCGTGCCCGAGCGCGCCGAAGCTGCCCTTCTGATCCACATATGTGAGTGTGCCGATACCCTGCGTATCGTTTCGGACCCAGATTCCTGCCCGGTAAGTACCGCTCTCATCCCTCACGGGATGAAGCTTCAGGCTGATCCTCTCCCCCGCGCGCTCCACATCAAACACAAGATCCGAGCCGCCGCTCTGGCTGATGCACTCCACCAGCTTCTCCTTTGTGTCTGTCTGAATGCCGTTCACAGATTTGATGTAATCCCCGGATTTCACAATATTCTCTGCCGGGCAGCACTGGTCTCCGTCTCCGGTGCGGATGGAGGCGGTCTCGACCACCAGCACGCCGTCCGTCTCCAGGTAAATCCCGATCGGGGTGCCTCCCACATAGACCTGCTGCCGCGGCACGACCTCCACGCTCACCGTCTTCAGCGGGATTTTTCCAAACAGACGGTAGGCGACCTCATAGCGCTCCTGCACGTCCGTCCCGCCTGGTGTCCCGCCAGCCTCCATCACATCTGACTCCATCCCGCCCGATGTCCCGCCAGCCTCCATTACATCTGACTCTGTTCCGCCCGGTGTCCCGCCAGCTTTCATTGCATCTGTCTCTGTCCCGCCCAGCGTCTCGCCGACCTCCATCACATCTGTCTCCTTCCCGGCAGCCGGGCGGCGCTCCGCGGCAGCATCGCCGCTGACGATCTCTCCCTCTATCAGCGTATCAAAGATATTATGGCAGAGTCTGGGCAGCTCTCCCGGTTCCGCCACCTGGATCCGCTCCGGAATCTGGCCGCGCACCGCCGCCAGAGAGAAGAATCCGAACGCGACCACGGCAAATCCGAGCATCATACACACAAATCCTCTATATCTCCGCCTGACATTCATCCTTTGCACCTCTTTCCTTTAAATGAGTTTTCGCACGTCAGCGCGGCAGGCTCTTTCCTGCCGCAAAAAAAGTGCAGAGCACTGCATCACCAGTCTCTGCACTCAGTATGTGGAATTTCGATCGTTTGACTCTAGTATTTTTTTGAGCTTTTTGCCAGTTCTTTCATTTCACGCGCATTTTCAAGCACGGTCTTTGTGATCCTGGCGCCGCCGAGAATGCGCGCAAGCTCTTCTATGCTCTCTTCCTCCGACAGAAGCGCGATGTCGGTCACGGTTTTGTCCCCGGCAGGCTTCTTTTCAATGATGAAATGCCGGTCCGCCATCGACGCGATCTGGGCCAGATGAGTGATGCACAGCACCTGATGGTTTCTGGCGATCACCGCCATTTTTTCGGATACCTTCTGCGCGGTGCGGCCGCTGATGCCGGTGTCAATCTCGTCGAAGATCAGGGTCTCGACCGCGTCCTTGTCCGCCATCACCGCTTTCAGCGCAAGCATGATCCTCGACAGCTCGCCGCCGGAGGCCACGCTGGAAAGCGGCCTCAGCGGAAGTCCCGGATTTGTGGAGATCAGGAAACAGACCTCGTCGCGTCCATCCTCCCCGGGCTCGCTCAGCCCGCGAAATTCAATCTCAAAGCGCACGTCCAGAAAATTCAGGTCGGTCAGTGCGTCCCGGATCTGCCCGGACAGCTGCCCTGCACAGTCTTTCCGGATCTTCGTGATCTCATCCGCGGTTTCCCACAATTCTTTTCTGCTTTTCTCGTATGACGCGCGCAGCCCTTCCAGATAACCATCATAATCTGCCAGGAGCTCCATCCGCTCCCTCTTCTGCTGTCCCTCCTGCAGGATCTGTTCGATCGAGCCTCCGTACTTGGTCTTCAGGCGGTTGATCAGATCCAGCCGGTCGCCGACCTCCTGCAGCTTCTGCCCGTCAAAAACAAAATCTTCCATATAATCTGACAGCTCGCGGTTAAAGTCGTTCAGCAGCGACTCGATATCCGCAAGCAGCTGCTCCATCCCGCCAAGAGATTCATCGTAGGCCGCGGCCGCCCCGAATGCGCGCACCGCACGGCTGATCTCGTCCCCCGCACCGGAATATCCGCCGGCTCCGGTCAGGCCCGCCGCCTCAGACAGAAGCTCCATGATCTTCTGCCCGTTCGCCATGCGCCGGTACTCGCTTTCCAGCTCCTCATCCTCCCCGGGACGAAGCGCCGCGGACTCAATCTCATTCACCTCAAACTGCAGGAAATCGAGCTCCTTTGCGCGCTCCGCCTCCCCGGAGTCCGCCTGGCTCAGCTGTCGTTTCGCCTCCCGGAAGCGGTGATGCTGCTCGCGGCAGCGCCGGAGCTTCTCCTGGAGCAGAGGGCCCGCAAACTCATCGAGGATCTTCAGATGGTTTTTTTCGTACAGAAGAGACTGGTGCTCATGCTGCCCGTGGATGTCAAGCAGCTCTTCCGCGAGCTCGCGCACAAACGAGACCGGAACCGTCTCGCCGTTTACCTTGCTGACGCTGCGGCCGCCCCTGTACCTCCTGGTCAGGATGACCTCCCCGTCCTCAAACGGGATGTCCTGCGCCTCCAGCAGGCCGCGGACGCGTGGGTTATCTGTGGCAAACAGAAGCTCGACAAGCGCATAATCCGCGTCCTCCGGGACGTAATCCCGGAAATTTCCTGTTCCAAGGGCGATATTGACCGAACCGATCACTATGGATTTTCCGGCGCCGGTCTCGCCGGTCATGATGTTGAGCCCTCTCCCGAACTCTACCTCGGCCTCCTGAATCAAGGCCATGTTTTTTACGTGTAAATTGACTAACATGTCTCTACCCTGTATTCTCTCCCGCCAGCCGGCCTGTATGCTTCCGTGTTTTACCTGTTTACGATCGCGCGTATTTTGTCCATCACATGCAGCGTGTCCTCCGCGCTGCGCACCGCGCACATGATCGTGTCGTCGCCCGCGATGCAGCCCGCGACCTCTGTCCAGTGCATCGCGTCGATCGCCGCGGCCACCGCCATCGCCATGCCGGACACTGTCTTTACAACAAGAATATTCTGCGCCATGTCCATAGAGACGAATCCATCCTTCAGCACGCGCAGATAAGTGTCGTTCATCCCGGCTCCCTGGTGCTGCATCTGCACATATTTCTGCTTCCCATTGCCGGCGGCCATCTTTGTCAGTTTCAGCTCGCGGATATCCCTTGAGATGGTGGCCTGTGTCACCTGGCAGCCATCCTCCCTCAGATAAGCCGCAAGCTCCTCCTGCGTCTCAATATCATGCTTTGCGATCAGATCCAGTATTTTTTCGTGTCTTGTGTTTTTCATCGTCCCTTCCCTTTCTCAATTGCTCATTTTTTCGCGCAGAATCTCCAGAAAGCTTGTGTTTCTGGTCTTTATCATCTGTACCTTCTGCTCCGACTTCGTGATAACGATCCGGTCCCCGGAATTCAGCCGCACAGAAGTGTCCCCGTCAAACACCGCGTCCGCGCCATCCATATCCGTATTGTGCCTCGCGCTGACCTCGATCGCGATCTTTACATTGTCCGGCAGGACGATCGGCCTCGCATTCAGCGTGTGCGGCGCGACGGCTGACAGCAGGATCAGAGAAGCCTGCGGGGCCACGATCGGGCCGCCGACAGACAGATTGTAGCCTGTGGAGCCGGTCGGCGTCGAGAGGATGATCCCGTCCGCCGCGTAGGAGGTGAGAAACACCCCGTCCACATAAATATAAAAATCCAGCATGCGCAGCCTGCCATTTCTCTTGATCACGATGTCATTCAGCGCAATATCGCTCAGAAGCTTCCTGTCCTGGCGGAACGCCGTCCCGGACAGCATCATGCGCGGCTCCACAAGAAAATCGTCCGCGATCAGCCGGTCCAGGGCGGGCCGGATATTCGTATGCTCGATCTCGGCCAGATAGCCGAGCGTCCCCATATTGATCCCGAGAAGCGGCAGAGACCGCTCCACCAGATCGCGCGCAGCCTGCAGAAGCGTCCCGTCGCCTCCGACCACGAGCACGCATTCCACGTCCGCCGGGACCTTTCCTGCGTCCGTGTATTTATACTGGCCCGCCGGCTGCAGCTCATCGCTCTGCCGGACATGGCAGGTCTTCCCCTGATCCTCCAGGTACCGCCGGATCTTCTCCGCCGTCTTCCCCTCCGGATCCTTCTGGTGGTTTGTGATCACATAAAAATTATCCATCCTGTATTACGCTCCATCTGACAGATGACCGGCCGGCGCACCCGCACAGTGCGCACAGCTGCGGCCGGCCCGGCGTCTGTTTTTCAGTCAAGTTCCCTGTGGGCCGCGGCCACCACCTGCCGCACCAGCTCCTCCGGCAGGTCCCTGCCGCAGGGCGTCCGCCCTTTCTCCAGGTGCAGAAGGTACTCGATATTCCCCTCCGGACCCTTGATCGGTGAGAAGTCCAGCCCGGCGCACTCCAGCCCGAGCCCGGACGCAAATTCGGCCACCTGAAGGATCACTTCCTCGTGGACCGCCGGCTCGCGCACGACCCCCTTTTTCCCGACCTTCTCCCGCCCCGCCTCAAACTGCGGCTTGATCAGGCAGACAAGCCCTCCTTCCGGGGCCATCAGCCCGCACACCGGTCCGAGTACCTTGGTCAGAGAGATGAACGAGACATCGATCGAGACGAAGGACGGGCGCTCCCCGATGTCCTCTGGCTTCACATAGCGGATGTTTGTCCTCTCCATGCAGACCACGCGCGGATCGTTTCGCAGCTTCCAGTCGAGCTGGCCATGGCCGACGTCGACCGAATAAACCTTCTCCGCCCCGTTCTGCAGCATGCAGTCTGTAAAGCCTCCGGTCGACGCGCCCACATCCATGCAGACTCTGCCGGCCGGCGCAATGTCAAAGCACTTCATCGCCTTCTCCAGCTTCAGTCCGCCGCGGCTTACGTAGCGGAGTTTTCCGCCCCTGACCACGATCTCGCTGTCTATGCTGATCATCGTCCCGGCCTTATCCTCGCGCTGACCGTCCACCAGCACGCAGCCGGCCATGATCACGGCCTTCGCCTTTTCGCGCGAGGCCGCCAGGCCCTGCTGCACCAGCAGTACATCCAAACGTTCCTTCATATTCTTCCCGCCTCATCCTGATTCACCGGCCGCAGGTTTTCCCTCACCCTGCGCGCCGCATGTCAGCTGCCCTTTTTCTGCCCGGAAACAATTCCTCTGCAGGCATTCGCACCCCGTGCACCGCATGTCAGCTGCCCTTTTCCTGCCCGGAAACAATTCCTCTGCAGGCATTCACACCCCGTGCGCCGCATAACAGCTGCCCTTTTTCTGCCGGAAGCAGTTCTCCGGCGGCCTCTGCACGCCCCGTGCACCGGCACGCCGGGCGCCGTCTCCTGGGTGATCCGTCCGCCCGGGGCCGGATCACTGCCGGTATTGCGCAATGATCCGCTTGAAGATCGACTTCTCGTCGATCCCCGCCTCCTCCTGCAGCACCTGCACATTGCCGTGTTCGATATAATCATCCGGCAGCGCCGCCTGCAGCACGCGCAGCTGCGCCCCGGTCTCATTGTAGTACTCCAGCACCTTTTCGCCGAAGCCGCCGCTCCTGACATTCTCCTCCATCGTCACAACCAGACGGTGGTCCTGCGCCAGGTACGCGAGCATTTCCTCATCGACCGGCTTCGCGAAGCGGGCGTTGACCACGGTGCAGTGGTAGCCGAGCGTCTTCATCCCCTCCCGCACCGCGAGCGCCGTTTTCACCATGCTCCCGATCGCGACCAGCGCGAGCCCGCTCTCGTCGTACAGGATCTCGCTCTTTCCATAGACGATCGGCGCGCGGAATTCCTTCAGGCCGTCATATGCCTCCCCGCGCGGATAGCGCAGGGCGATCGGCCCGTCATACCTGATCGCATATTTCAGCATGTCCGCGAGCTCCCACTTGTTCTTCGGAGCCATCACGCACATGTTAGGCATCATCGTGAGATAGGACAGGTCAAAGATGCCCTGATGGGTCTCGCCGTCACTGCCGACCAGGCCCGCGCGGTCGATTGCGAACACCACCGGCAGGTTCTGTATGCAGACGTCGTGAATGATCTGATCGTACGCCCTCTGCAGAAACGATGAGTATACCGCCACGACCGGCTTCATGCCCCCCGCGGCCAGACCGGCCGCAAACGTCACCGCATGCGCTTCTGCGATCCCGACGTCAAAAAAACGGTCCCGGTACATGTTGCGGAAGCGCTTCAGCCCCGTCCCGTCAGGCATGGCAGCCGTCACCGCGGCCAGCTTCGGCTCACGCGCCCCCATCTTGCACATGACCGTGGCAAACACGTCCGTGTAGGCCGCCTTCTTCTTGCGCACGCGCGGGAGGCCCGTCTCGATCTCAAACGGCTCCGCCCCGTGGAACCGCGCCGGCATGCGCTCCGCCGGCCCGAAGCCCTTGCCCTTCCTCGTCAGCACATGCACGAGCACCGGCCCGTTCACGCGCTTCGCGTCGCGGAATACGCGCATCATCTTCTGGATATTGTGCCCGTCCACGGGTCCGAGGTACGTGATGCCCATCTCTTCAAAGAACATCCCTGGCACCAGAAACTGTTTGATCCCCTGCTTGGTATTGCGGATCCCCCGGATCAGCTTGTCGCCGTAGACCGGGATCCGGTTCAGGGTATTCTCCACCCCGGTCTTCAGACCCATATACGACTCCGCGGTGCGGATATTGCTCAGATACGCGGAGATGCCTCCGACGTTCTCTGAGATCGACATATCATTGTCATTCAATACGATAATAAAATTGGTCTTCAGCTGCGACGCGTTGTTCAGCGCCTCGTACGCCATCCCGCCCGTCAGCGCGCCGTCCCCGATGACCGAGACGACATAGTAGTCCTCTCCCAGCACATCGCGCGCGCAGACGTAACCCAGCCCGGCCGAGATGGAGGTCGAGCTGTGCCCCGTGTCAAACGCGTCGCACTCGCTCTCCCTGCGCTTCGGAAAACCGCTCATCCCCCCGAACTTGCGCAGCTCGTCGAAGCCAGCCTTGCGCCCGGTCAGGATCTTGTGCGTGTAGGACTGGTGCCCCACGTCCCAGATGATCTTGTCCTCCGGGAGGGAGAATGACAGGTGCAGGGCCATCGTCAGCTCCACCACGCCCAGGTTCGACGCGAGATGTCCCCCCGTCTGGCTGATCTTCTGGATCAGAAAATCGCGGATTTCCTGCGCAAGCTCCGGGAGCTTCTCTTTTTCAACCGACTTGATATCGTTCAGTTCATTGATTTTTTCTAACAGAGTCAACGCCACCCTTCCTCACGCGCTGCGGTGGATCAGGTTGAGGATCAGCTCCCTTAAAAATTCATTCTCATACGGCAGTTCATCCAACAGCCGGATCGCCTCTTTTGAAAACCGCGCCACGTCCTCCTGCGCTCTTTCCAGTCCCTTCACCGTCACGTACGTCGTCTTATCGTTCTTCTCGTCGCTTCTCACCGGCTTGCCGAGCGTCTCCTGGTCCCCCGTCACATCCAGGATATCGTCCTGGATCTGGAACGCAAAGCCGACGTGCGCGGCCACCTGCTGTATCTTTTCCAGCTCTTCGTCGGAGGCCCCCGCCAGCACCGCGCCGATCATCATGGACGCCTCGATCAGCGCCCCGGTCTTCAGCCGGTAGATGAAATAAAGCTGTTCCTCCGAGAGCGGCTTCCCGGCATACTCCACGTCCACAGACTGCCCGCCGATCATCCCGTCGAATCCGGTCCTGCCGGAGAGGATCTGGAAGGCCCTGCCGATGTTCGGGTTGCCCGGCTCCATCTCGAACGCCTTTGAAGCCGTTTCATACGCCAGGTTCAGCAGCGCGTCCCCCGCCAGGATAGCCATGGCCTCTCCGTAGACGACGTGCGTCGTCTTCTTTCCGCGCCGGTACTCGTCATTGTCCATCGCCGGCAGATCGTCATGGATCAGCGAGTGTGTGTGGATCATCTCCATCGCGGCCATGAACGGTTTGATGACCGCGGATTTGCCGCCGAACATCACATAGGTCTGCTGCATCAGAAGAGGCCGCAGTTTCTTGCCCCCGACCAGCATGCTGTAGTTTACCGCCTCCAGAAGCGTGCGCTGGAAGCCCTCTTCCTCCGGCAGGTATCCCGCGATCACACTTTTGATCTCCGTCACACGTTTTTTCATCTGCTCGTCAAAATTCATTCAGAACACCTTCTTTGCTTACTGTCAGAACCTGTTTTTCCACGGTATCGATTTTTTCATTGCATCGCGCGAGCAGCTCCATCCCCTGCTGATACAGCCGGACGGCCTCCTCCAGCGGGATCGTGCGGTCCTCCAGCTTTTCCAGCATCGCGTCAAGCCCGGAAAAAGCCTCCTCCAGGGAGAGATCCTCCCCGGCCCTGGCCCTCATCTCTTCATATTCCGCATATGCCCTGTCATACTCCGCGCAGAACTTCGGATCCTTCTGCTGCTCTCTGAGCCATTTTCCAAACTCGTCCAATCTGACCACCCCTCTCACAGACGCCCGCGCAGGAATCTCTGCATTTCCCGGCCTGCGCCGGCATTCTCCATATGTTCTCTTTTATGTCCCTGTCTCACGGGCCTGCCTCCGGCCCGACAGGTGTCCTCGCTTCTATCCCTGTCTCACGGACCTGCGTCCGGCCCGACAGGCGTTTTCACGGACCTGCGTCCGGGTCAGCAAACGTCCTCGCGGTGACGCCGGCCCTGATCCGGCCGTCCGCAACATAGATATCGATCTGATCTCCCTCCTGCACCTGACGGACAGAAGAGATCCGTTTCCCGGAATCGTCGGTCACACAAGCGTAGCCCTGCGCCAGCTTTTCCAGAGGCGAGCTGCCGCGCATCCGCTCGATATAGAGCGCCATCCGGCGGCGCCTGTCCTGTAAAAGCTCATCCATCCGCCTGCCGAACGCCTCTTCGAGGTCTATCGCCCGCTGCCTCTGGTCACGCACACGCTGCATCGGCCCCGCATACTGCAGGCGCATCCGGTACTGGTCAAGGTGCATCCTCGCGCTCTCCGCCCTGCGCCGCACGGCCTCCGTCAGCCTGCGCCGGTCTTCTTCGAGCAGCGCGAGCACCTGCCCGACATCCGTCACCGCCAGCTCCGCCGCCGCGGACGGCGTGGGAGCCCGCAGGTCCGCCGCAAAATCTGCGATCGTCGTGTCCGTCTCATGCCCGACTGCCGAGATCACCGGCGTCCGGCAGTTAAAAATCGCCCGCGCCACCGTCTCCTCATTGAAGGCCCACAGATCCTCGATCGAGCCGCCGCCCCTGCCCGCGATGATCACGTCCAGGCCCATCCGGTCGAGCGTCTCCAGCCCATCGGCGATGCTCCCTGCAGCCCCCTCCCCCTGCACCTTTGCCGGGTAGAGGATGATCTGGATGCCGGGGTTCCTGCGCCTGGAGATATTGATGATATCCCGGATCGCCGCCCCGGTGGGGGCCGTCACGACGCCGAGCCTGCGCACATACGGCGGGATCGGCTTTTTGTACTCCTGCGCAAACATGCCCATCTCCTCCAGCGTCTGCTTCAGGGCCAGGAACCGCTCGTAGAGCTCCCCCGCGCCCTCCCGGCGGATCTGGCTGACGTAGAGCTGGTATTTTCCGTCCCTCTCGTAGACGCCCACGCTGCCGTCCGCGATCACCTGCTGTCCGTCAGACAGCCGAAAAGCCAGTCCCCTTCTGGCACTGGCATACATGACGCACGCGATCGTCCCGAACGCATCCTTCAGCGAAAAGTAAATATGCCCCGAATTGTGGTACTTGCAGTTCGACACTTCTCCCCGGATGCTGATCCTTCTCAGGACAAAGTCCTGCGCAAACATATTTTTTATATATGTGTTGATCTGACTGACCGAATATACTTTCTGCATAACGCTCCTGCCTGACGTGTCTGAATCATGTCTGTCTGCCGGAAAAAGCGCCGGAAGAACCGCTACGCAAGCTTCGCAAGAATCCCGTTTACGAACGAGGGGGAATCGTCCCCTCCGTATTTTCTGGCAAGCTCCACAGCCTCGTTGATCGCCACCTTCAGCGGCACAGCCTCGTCAAACAGCATCTCGTAGACGGCCAGGCGCAGGATCGCCAGCTCGGCCTTCCCCATGCGCTGCGTCTTCCAGCCCTGCGCGACCTCGTTGATCCGCCCGTCGATCTCGGGGATCCGCTCTTCGATCCGGCCCACCTTGTCCGTGATATAGCTGTGCTCTTCCTCCGTGGCCTCGGCCAGCTCTTCAAAATAACTCTGCATCTGCTGCGGCAGCTCTTCCTGGCTGTGAAAATCCCCACAGAATACAAGCTTAAATATATGCTCTCTGATCTCGCTTCTTCTCATAGTCTGTTTCTCCGCTAAAAAGAGCTGTTGCAAAAAGTACATTCCGCTTTTACAACAGCTACGGTCTTAATTCTTATCCATCAGAACATTTACGATCTTGATATTCACCTCGGCCACCTCGAGTCCCGTCATCGTCTCGATCGCGGTCTTGACCTTTTCCTGTATCTGGGAGCAGGTCGCCGGCACGCTGTAGCCGTACCGGATATTGATCGCAAGCGCCACATGCACGGTCCGCTCGTCCATCGAGATCTTGACGCCCTTGGACAGGCTCTTCATCCCGAGCTTTTCGATCAGGTCACGCGTCACATTGCCCGCCATCGAGGCGACGCCGTCCACCTCCGAGGCCGCCAGCCCGGCGATGATCGCAACCACCTCATCCGCAATGCGGACCTCCCCGAATTTTTCCTCATTCTCCAGCCTGTGCGTGTGGAGCTCTGTATTATTCATAGATGCATCCATAGTCGATAGCCTCCTTCGCCCATATGCAAACCAAAAATCTGACTTATAAACCAATGTATAACATCATTATACTGAAAATTAGAACAATTTGCAAGACGTTTTCACAAATTCGGCACGGACCACAACGGCAAGTGATTACTGTTCCCACCGCATCCAGACACCTTGCTGTCTGGATGCGTAAAAATATGAAGCAGGGGTGAGCAGGCTCCATTTGCGAAGCAAATTTACAAATGAGCCTGCGAAGTTACAGTTCGCTGGTCAACCAGTGAACTGTAACGGCAGATACTTCGGCCTGATTGGAACAGTAGCCGGCAGTCCCCAAAGCGCCCTGGCAGGAAAAGGGGAAACCCCGGAAGACTCAGCGCCCGAATTCCGACAGTCTCAGCCCTTCGTTTCGCTCCAGCACCATCCCCACGGACCAGCTGTTTATAAACAGCAGAAGCGGCCTGCCCTTCAGGTCCCGGATCTTCTTCATGTCCGAAGTGCCGACGATCTTATTCAGGTCGATCTCCTCGTTCTCGATCCAGCGGATATGCTCGTACGGAAGCGGGTCCAGGCGGATGTCCACATTGTACTCGTTCTCCAGCCGGTATTTCAGCACATCGAACTGCAGCACGCCGACCACGCCGACGATGATCTCCTCCATGCCGGTGTTAAATTCCTGAAAGATCTGGATCGCGCCCTCCTGCGCGATCTGATTGATCCCCTTGACAAACTGCTTTCGCTTCATCGTGTCAAGCTGACGCACGCGCGCGAAATGCTCCGGCGCGAAGGTCGGGATGCCCTCATATGCAAACCTTTTGCCGGGCACGCAGATCGTGTCCCCTATCGAGAAGATCCCGGGGTCAAACACGCCGATGATATCCCCCGCATACGCCTCCTGCACGACGTGCCGCTCCTGGGCCATCATCTGCTGCGGCTGCGAAAGCCTCTGCGTGCGGTTCCCCTGCACGTGGTAGACCTCCATCCCCGCGTCAAACCTTCCGGAGCAGATGCGCATGAACGCGATCCGGTCGCGGTGCGCCCGGTTCATGTTCGCCTGAATCTTGAATATAAACGCCGAAAAATCCTCCTCCATGGGGTCGATCACGCCGCAGTCCGCGGTCCGCGGCAGCGGGGACGTCGTCATCTGCAGGAAATGCTTCAGGAAGATCTCAACGCCGAAATTGGTCAGGGCCGAGCCGAAGAATACCGGGGAAAGCTTTCCCTGGCTGACCAGCTCCTGGTCGAACTCCGCCGAAGCCCCGTCGAGCAGCTCGATCTCCTCGAGCAGTGTTTCCTTGTTCTGCGTCCCGATAAATTTCTCGAGCTCCGGCGCGTCCACATCGATCTCCGTCGCCACCCCGGCCTTCGTCCCCTTCTGGGTGTCGGTGAACGTCGTCACCCTGCGGGAGGCGCGCTCATAGACCCCTCTGAAATTTTTGCCGGAGCCGATCGGCCAGTTGATCGGGCAGGTCGCGATCCCGAGCTCCTTCTCAATATCGTCGAGCAGCTCAAACGTGTCGTTCGCGTCCCGGTCCAGCTTGTTGATGAACGTGAAAATGGGGATATGGCGCATCACGCAGACCTTGAACAGCTTTCTGGTCTGCGCCTCCACGCCCTTCGACGCGTCGATCACCATCACCGCGGAGTCCGCGGCCATCAGCGTGCGGTACGTGTCCTCCGAGAAGTCCTGATGCCCCGGCGTGTCCAGGATATTGATGCAGTACCCTCCGTAGCTGAACTGAAGGACAGAGGATGTGACCGAAATACCCCTCTCCTTCTCTATCTCCATCCAGTCCGACACCGCATGCCTGGCCGTCGCCTTTCCCTTGACGGAGCCCGCCAGGTTGATTGCGCCCCCGTACAGCAGAAATTTTTCTGTCAGCGTCGTCTTGCCGGCATCCGGGTGTGAAATAATCGCAAACGTCCGTCTTTTTCCAATCTCTTCTCTCAGATCACCCACAGTAATTCCCTCCGACTGTTCTTCTCTTATAAAGCATAGCACTTTGCATATTCTATCAAGGTTGGGAATTACTGTCAACGGCTGAATTTTGTGATCTCTACATCAT
Organism: uncultured Lachnospiraceae bacterium; assembly: GCA_947628955.1. Classification (GTDB taxonomy): domain Bacteria; phylum Bacillota; class Clostridia; order Lachnospirales; family Lachnospiraceae; genus Choladousia. The sequence goes on from CANRBX010000006.1 coordinate 20,626, forward strand.
CTCGCAGCTGTCGACCCGGGCGGCGTCCGCGTCCCCGTCCAGGCTCTGCGTGTTGAGGGTTTTTCTCTTTATCCGCTCTTCCTCGGACTGCTTCAGGATGTAGTCCTTGATCTCCTTCGCGCGCCTGATGTGCAGCAGGCGCAGGTCCGGGTTGGTCAGGTCGCCGCTGAAGCAGTGGACGGTGCCAAGCCCGAAGATCCGCTCGGCCAGGCTCATCTCAAGGCGCACATCCACAACCTTGTAGAGATAACAGTCATTTTCCACATGCTTCAGAAGCCCTGAGTTGACCGTGATGATCTCATCCGAGACCGTGTAGGTTGTAAAGGTCCACGGCAGGCCAAAGAACACCCACCTCTTTTTTTCTTTATATGCCATGTTTGTCTCCTCCTTCGCGCCATACTTTCTGCGGCGCTGCTCTGCCCTTTTCCCGTCCGCATGCGCCGGCAGGGCCGGGTCAGAGATCCTGGCCGCGCAAAACAGGGCCGCGGTATAACTCTGTCAGAATTATACCACAGCCCCGTTCCTCCTGAAAGAAAAATTTCAGTAAATCCGGTGATTCTGTTACTTCGATTTCACGAACGGCTTGCCGTTTGCCGCCGGCACATGGGACTTGCCCACGAACAGGATCAGCACGATGACCGTCACCACGTACGGGATCATCGAGATCAGCTGCGCCGAGATGATGTTGGAGTTGCCGAGCACCACCTTCAGGCCGGTGCAGAAACCGAACAGCAGGCAGCCGAGCATCGCGCCCTGCGGGCGGAATTTTCCGAAGATCACGGCCGCGATCGCGATGAAGCCCTGCCCCACGATGGAGATCGGGCGGAACTGGTTCGTGATCGCCATGGTCACGCACGCGCCGCCGAGTCCCCCGAAAAATCCGGAGAGCATCACGCAGAAAAATCTGGTGCGGAGCACATTGATGCCGAGCGTCTCACACGCCTGGGGATGCTCGCCGCAGGCCCGCATGCGCAGGCCGAAGCGCGTCTTGTAGAAGACGAACCAGACCACGAAGACCGCGATGAACACCAGGTAGGTCGTCGCATAGTTCGTAAACACATTCTTCATAAAGGTTCCGAACACCGTGGAGGTGTCGAACGCGCCCTTGAACAGCAGAGGGATCTTCGCTCCCGGCTCCAGCGGCCTTGTGTCCGTCGAGTTGAACAGCGCCTTCGCAGTCATGATCGCGATGCCCGGGGCCAGGAAATTGATCGCCGTGCCGGAGATCGTCTGATCCGCGCCGAGCCGCACGGTAGCCAGCGCGTGGAGCATGCCGAACAGCGCTCCCGCGAGCCCCCCGCAGAGGAATCCGATCCAGGGGTTTCCCGTAAAGTGCGCGACCACGCAGCCTGTGAACGCGCCGGCAGACATCATTCCCTCCATACCGATGTTTACGACACCGGAGACCTCAGAGAAGCAGGAGCCGAGCGCTGCAAACAGAAGCGGAGGCGTATACAGCAGGGTTGCGTAGATGATTACCCCCAATTCATTGATGAAAGCATTCATGACTTGCTGCCCCCTTTCTGCGGATTCTTTTTCAGATACTTAACCGCGCTGAAAATACTGGAGATGGCGATGAAAAATACAACCGTCCCCACTATGATATCGACAACCTGCGTCGGCGCCTTTACCAGATTCAGCTTGCCGCCCCCGTACGTCAGCGCGCCGTAGAACAGGCCCGCCACCAGCACGCCGAAGGGATTGGAGACACCGATCAGCGCCACCACGATGCCGGCAAAGCCGAAGCCCTCCTGCGAGGTGAAGATGCTGATGCGCCCGCCCATGCCGAGCAGCTGCAGGGAACCGCCGAGGCCCGCCAGAGCGCCGGAGATTGCCAGCGCGGTCAGGATCGACCGGTTGACGCTGATCCCGCCGTACTCCGCGGCGGATTTGTTGAAGCCCACCGCCTTCAGCTCATAGCCGAGCGTCGTCTTCTCAATGATAAAATAGATCACAACCGTCAGCAGGATCGCCACCAGGATGCCCCAGTTCGCGGTCGGACAGAGATTCAGCTTCTCGATCAGGCCGGAAGGAAGCAGCGTCCTCGCGTGCTCGGAGACATTGCGCGTCGCCTCCGCGCTCCCCTCATTGTGGATCGCCGGGAAATCCGCGATATAGTTGCTCAGATAAAACGCGATCCAGTTGAACATGATCATGGAGAGCACCTCGTTGATGCCCCACTTGTTTTTCAGGAAGCCCACGATGATGCCCCACAGCGCCCCCGCGGCCGCCGCGGCCAGAAAGCACAGGGGGATCAGGATAATGGACGGCAGGGAGCCGAACAGGATCCCGACCACGCAGGCCGCCATGGAGCCCATCACAAACTGGCCCTCAGCGCCGATGTTGAACACGCCCGTGCGGAAGGAAAACGCGACGGACAGTCCGACAACGATGTACGGTGTCCCGTACACAATGCAGTAGGATATGTTCTTCGGACTCGAGAAAACGCTCTTGAGCAGAGTCCCGTAGGCCCCTCCCACGGAGATCCCCATGATCACCAGGAAGATCGCGCCCACAATGAAGCCGATTATGATCGACAGGATCGTGTGAATGAATTTGCTGTCCGCGATCACATCCAGCAGTGTTCTCTTTTTATCCATGTGTTCCACCTCCTGCCATCATCAGTCCGAGCTCATTCTCGTCCGCATCTTTACCAGGAATGTCGCTGACGATCCTGCCGCTGTAGATGACGCTGATCCGGTCGGACAGGCTCATGATCTCGTCCAGCTCGAAGGATACCAGCAGTACCGCCTTTCCCTTGTTCCTCTGTTCCACGATGTATTTGTGCACGAATTCGATCGCGCCCACATCCAGGCCGCGGGTCGGATTCACCGCGATCAGAAGGTCCTTGTCGTTCTCCACCTCGCGGGCAATGATCACCTTCTGCTGGTTACCGCCGGAGAGCGTTCCCGCCGGGCGTTCCTCGCAGTGTGCGGGCCTGATGTCGTACTTTTCGATCGCCTTCTCCGCAAAATCGCGCACCGCGCCGCGGTTGATCAGAATCCCGTTCGAGAACTGCGGCTCTTTGTAATTCTGCAGCACCAGATTCTCCTCCACGGAGAAATCCAGCACCAGTCCGTGCTTCTGGCGGTCCGCCGGGATGCTCGACACCCCGCTGACAAATCCGAAGCGCGGCGGTTTATTATAGATATCTGTCCCGTTGATCGTGATCGCGCCGCCGGAGGCCTTCCGCAGGCCCGTGATGATCTCGACCAGCTCTGTCTGGCCGTTCCCGTCGATGCCGGCGATACCCACAATCTCGCCTCTGCGCACCTGGAGGTTCAGCCCCTTTAAGATCTCCACGCCGCGGTAATCCACACCGTGCAGGTCCTTCACCTCGAGCACGACGTCTCCCGGCTTCTGCTCCGGCTTGTCCACCACAAAGGTGACCTGGCGGCCCACCATCATGCTGGCCAGCTCGTCCTGCGTCACCTCATCCACCTTCACGGTGCCTATGTACTTGCCGAGCCGGATGATCGTGCAGTAATCCGCGGATTCCTTGATCTCCTTCAGCTTATGCGTGATCAGGATGATGCTCTTGCCGTCCGCGGTCAGATTGTGCATGATCTCGATCAGCTCCATGATCTCCTGCGGCGTCAGCGAAGCCGTCGGCTCATCCAGGATCAGGATGTCCGCGCCGCGATACAGCGCCTTCAGTATTTCTACCCTCTGCTGCATTCCGACGGAGATATCCTCAATCTTCGCGTCCGGGTCGATGGAAAGACCATAGCGCTCAGAAATCTCCTGCACGTTTCTGCGCGCCGTCTGCATGTCCAGCCTGATGCCCTTCACCGGCTCCGTTCCGAGTACGATATTCTCTGTCACGGTGAACGGCTGCACGAGCATGAAATGCTGGTGTACCATGCCGATCCCCGCGGCGATCGCATCGCGCGGATTGTTCATCTCCAGTTTTTTCCCATTGACCAGAATATCGCCCGACGTCGGCCTGTACAGTCCGTACAGCTGATTCATCAGCGTCGATTTCCCGGCTCCGTTTTCTCCCAGGATAGCGTGAATTTCACCCTTGTGAACCGTGAGGTTGATACCGTCGTTGGCCGTAAAATCGCCGAACCGCTTGACGATATTGCGCATCTCGATCACCTTGGTGTTCAAATCCACATGTTTCTCTGCCAAGTCTATCCCCTCCCTTGTAAATTTTTTTTAAAGCACGAAAGTGCCGGAAACGCTCACACGATCACCACGTCCCGCAGCCCGTATCCGGCCGCCAGGTCCGCAAGCTCCTGCAGATACCCGTCCTGCGGAGGGACAAGGCTCCTGTAGCGCTCGCGGACCCCCATCGGCCGGTAACGGATGATCTTGTATCTCGTGTCCAGGCAGCCGTACTGCGCGAGCAGCCTGCTCGTCTCGCGGACCGTCTGTGTGCAGTCAAAGAGCTCCGGCACGACGACCGTCCGCACCTCGGGCAGCTTCCCCGCGCCGGCGAGCCATTCCAGGCTGCGGAGCACGCAGTCATTGGGGCACCCCGTCACCCGCAGGTGGTCCTCCCGCGACCAGGCCTTGACGTCGAGCATCACGCCGTCGGTCACGGCCATCAGCTCCGGATCCCCGGAAAAGTCATAGCTGCCGTTTGAATCGAGCAGAGTGCCGAGCGGCTCCGCCTTTGCGAGCGTGAGCAGCTCTACCAGGAAATCCCGCCAGCACGTGCACTCACCGCCGGACACCGTGATCCCGCGGATGAACGGGATATTGCGGCGCACCCGGGCCATCACCTGCTCCGCGGTCATCTCCCTGGTCCTCGCGGAGGCCCCGTGCGGGCAGTGGCGGAAGCACTCATCGCACAGCACGCACTTTGCGATGTCATAATGCACCCGGCCGTCCTCAAAGGTAAGCGCTCCCGGCCTGCACCACGGCACGCATTCCCCGCAGTGGATGCAGGCATGTATGGTCTCCGGGTTGTGGCAGTACCTGCAGTCAAAATCGCAGCCCTGCAGGAATACCGCCGTGCGGTTGCCCGGACCGTCCACGCTGCTGAACGGAATGATCTTGTTTACTGTCGCTCTTGTCATCTGTGTCCTCTCTGTCCGCTTTTTCCGCCTGTATACTCACCTGTGCGCTCAGGCCGCGCACCTCGCAGGCCTCATCTCACGCGCCTGTCCAGGATTTTGCAGTTCTTCGCCGCGCCGAGCCCGAGCCCCGTCGTGTTCTGGCGCACATTCTGCCCCGCGTCCAGCTTCTCCATCTCGCTGCGCTTCACGAGATAGCCCGTCACGCGGATGACATCGCTGTCGCTCGCGTAGAAGGACAGGTAGCGGATGTCCATTCCAAGGCTTCCGCGGATGATGTCGAGCACGTACTGCGGATTCTTGTGCACCGTCAGATCCACCGGGAAGATATCGCCCGTGCCGGACGGGAAATATTTGTGGAACAGGTTGATGCAGTTCAGATGGTCGACCAGCTCGTCCGGCTCCTCCCCGATCGGGATGCGCGTTCCCGGCGAGCAGTCGTGGTCGGACTCGATCCCCACCTGCGCGTGGAGCAGGAAATGGTTCCCGGTCGCCTCGCAGTACGGATTGTAATGGTTTTTGTTGAACTGATCGATGATGTCCATGATCTCCACGCCGAGCCGGTTGGCGCGCTCGCTGTGGCCGAAGCGCTCGGTGCAGCCCTCCTTTTCAAGCAGGAGGTTGACGCACTCCGCGAGGCCGACCATGCCGAACATCGCCGTAAATCTGTCTCTTTGCACAAAGCCCTCGGTCGCGAGGAAGCTGCTCGTGAACCATCCGCTCTCTTCCACCAGGAAGCGGATGCGCTCATCCATGTAGCGCGCCATAACGTCGCAGACGTGCGGCAGCACCCTGGTCTTGAAGTCCTCAATGTCCTCGGCGCGCTTCGCGATATTCGAGAGGATCAGGCGGCTGAGCGTGTAGGAGCCGCCGCCCTTTAACAGGCCGTTGTAGCAGCTCGCGATGCAGTAGTCGTTCCCGAGCTCCCCGCGGAACATCCGGTCGTTTGCAAAGCTCGGCTTCGCCGAGTGCAGCGCGCAGCGGATCCCCGCCAGGATAAAGTCGTCCGGGGTCTCATCGCTCACGCGCATGGTCAGGTTCGGCACCGCGTTCTCAAGCTCGGACTCCACCTCCATCAGAAGGTAGCCCAGACGGCTCTCCTTCGGGCCGATGTCCGCATGGCAGAAGGAGTCGAGGATCGTGCGGTCGGCCATCGTCAGCCACAGGCGGAGCGCCTTTTTAACCGTCTCGTCGTCCTCGTTCTCGATATACGGCCCCAGCAGCTCGTCCAGGTCGCCGATAAATACCGGATAATTTGTGATGCTCGGGATATTGTGGTACATGATCATCAGGTTCGTCAGCGCTTCTGAGAAGTCCCTGGCAGGCCCAAGCTGCAGGAACGCGCTTCCCTCGCGCAGGAACTTCGGAAAATCAATGCAAATGTAGCGCGGGCGGTACGGGGCGTCCCCCTCGAACAGGTTGCAGATGCAGCGCGTGTCGATGTCGCAGCGCATCAGCTCGTCCAGCTCCTCCGGCTCGTCGAGCACCGTCATGAAATTCTCCGCATGGCGCGCCAGGTAGGTGACCTTCTGCTCGTGCGTGGTCGTCGGGTCGGTCAGGGTGCCGTAAATCTCCTTCCGCTTTTCTTCAATGATCTCCGGTGTCAGGATTCGTTTCATATGTTTTCACCTCAGCTGCTTTTTTGATAATATCAGATGCCGTGCGGGCTGTTCCGGGCTCTGCGCTCCCGCAGTCCGGGCATCTTAATGATACAAAAGCTGCTGCAAAATGATTCCTGCAGATATTGCCGACCGTTACCGGTTCCCTTCATCCGGCAAAATCTCCGCAGCGGATTTTCTTCCGAAAATCATTTTACAACAGCCCCTGAATTAAAATACTACTCCATCATTCCCCACAGTCTTTTCCGCAGGATCATTACTCAAGAATGAAATCCGGGCACTCTTCTGCCGTGGTCGGAACTACTACTTCGCCGGAAAGGATGGATTCCTTCGCCTCTTCTACCGCCGCGATGACATCGTCGGTCAGCAGATCCTGAGTCGGGGAGATATCCACGCCGCCGTTCTCAAGGCTGTACTGATGTACGCCGCCTGCGAACTCGCCCGCCAGCACGCCCTCGGAGATGGATCTTGCAGCGATGTCCACGCGCTTCATAGCGGACGTGATGATCGTCTCCGGAGCAAGGTATGCCTGGTCTGTATCAACGCCGATCGCATAGATGCCGTTGTCTGCGCACGCAGAGATCACGCCTGCGCCTGAGCCGCCGGCCGCATGATAAATGATGTCAGCGCCGTTCGTGATCATCTCGGTAGCGCCTGCGGAACCCGTAGCCGCATCCGCGAAGCTGTTCACGTTGTACTGGAGAACCTTTACGTCCGGATTCACGGACTCGGCACCTGCGATGTAGCCGTAGCCGAACAGGTTCATCGTGTCGGAAACCATGCCCTGCACGTAGCCGATCGTGTTGGTCTTGGTCATCAGGCCTGCCACCACGCCTACCAGATAGGAAGCCTGCTCCTGAGAGAACATCAGGCAGGCAACGTTCTCAAGATCTGCGTTGGACGCGTCATCAATGATCGCGAACTTCTGATCCGGATTTGCCTCGGCAGCCTCACGCGTGGCGTCCGCCAGCATGTAGCCTACGCAGATGATCAGGTCATAATCCTCGTCGATGAAGGTCTGGATGTTGGAGGCATAGTCTGCATCCGTCGCGCTCTCCAGATAGTTTACCTCGATCGCATCGTTCTCCTCTCCCAGCGCCTCAAGGCCTTCCCATGCGCTCTGGTTGAAGGACTGGTCGTTCACGCCGCCTACGTCCGTAACCATGCCTACCTTGATGGACTCCGGCGCCTCCTCTGCGTTTGCCGCCATCGGCATCATGCTGAGTACCATTGATGCTGCAAGGACCATTGCGGAAATCTTTTTCATGCTCATTTTAAATCATCCTCCTGTCTTTTAAATATTTTTATGTAACAATTTTTAAAATCGTGAGAAAACTGTTCGTCAGCTCTCATCAATTTTCATAAATAGAATACAATATCATCGTGGATAAATCAACTAAAATTTTTCTTTTTTATCTTGAATTTCTACAGAAGATACGATATGATACATACCGGAAAATGCAAGACTCACTTTAAGGAGGATACTATGAGACATCTGATGAATCCACTGGATTTCTCCGTCGAGGAGCTAGACAGGCTTCTGGATCTGGCGAATGACATCGAAGCACATCCTGAAAAGTACGCACATGTCTGTGCAGGAAAAAAATTAGCTACTTTATTTTATGAACCAAGTACTCGCACCCGTCTCAGTTTTGAGGCAGCAATGTTGAATTTAGGGGGCAGTGTACTTGGTTTTTCTACGGCCGATTCCAGCTCCGCCTCGAAGGGCGAGAGCGTCGCGGACACCATCCGCGTCATCTCCTGCTACGCCGATATCTGCGCCATGCGTCATCCGAAGGAGGGCGCCCCGCTTGTCGCAGCCATGAAATCCGGGATCCCGGTCATCAATGCCGGCGACGGAGGCCACCAGCACCCGACCCAGACGCTGACCGATCTGCTGACCATCCGCTCCCTGAAGGGAAGGCTGGGCAATTTCACGATCGGCTTCTGCGGCGACCTGAAGTTCGGCCGCACGGTGCACTCCCTGATCCAGGCGCTGATCCGTTACCCGAATGTCCATTTCCTCCTGATCTCCCCCGAAGAGCTGCGCATTCCCGATGCGATCCGCGACGACGTCCTGCGGCGCAACCGCCAGAATTTCCAGGAGGTCGTGCGGCTCGAGGACGCGCTTCCGAGGCTCGACCTGCTCTACATGACGCGTGTGCAGCGTGAGCGCTTCTTCAATGAAGAGGATTACGTGCGCATGAAGGATTTCTACATCCTGGACAGGGAGAAGCTCGAGCTCGCCCGGAAGGACATGGTGATCCTCCACCCGCTCCCGCGTGTGAACGAGATCGCCGTCGAGGTGGACGACGATCCGCGGGCCGCCTACTTCAAACAGGTCCAGTACGGCGTATATGTCAGGATGGCACTGATACTCACATTACTTGGAATGGAGGATGTCGCATGTTAAATGTCGGAAAACTGAATGAAGGCGTAGTGCTCGACCATATCATGGCCGGTAAAAGCATGGAGATCTACAATTACCTGAAGCTCGACAAGATGGACTGCTGCGTCGCGATCATCAAGAACGCGCACAGCAGCAAGATGGGAAAAAAAGACATCATAAAAGTAGAATGCCCGATCGACCAGCTGGACCTGAATGTCCTCGGCTTCATCGACCACCGCATCACGGTCAACATCATCAAGGACGGCGAGATCGTCTCCAAGAAGCCGCTCGCGCTTCCGGCGAAGCTTGTGAACATCATCCACTGCAAGAACCCGCGCTGCATCACCTCGATCGAACAGGGCCTGGACCAGGTTTTCTATCTCTCGGATGAAGAGCGCGAGATCTACCGCTGCAGATACTGCGATGAAAAATACCGCGCACGCCGGAAAAAATAAACGGCGCGGACGTCCGGTATTTTCCGGCAGGCGTCACTTTCTTCTCTCATATTTTACAAACGAATACGCCAGGTCAAAGTACGTCTGCTCGTCGCTGTCGGCCGTAATGACCCACTCCGGCATTGCGTCCAGGTTCGGGAAGTACGCGTCCGCCTGATAGGCGTGATCGATCTTCGTCACATGGACCACGTCGCAGTGCGGAAGGAACTGCCGGTATATGCTCTCGCCTCCGATGATATAGATCTCGTCGGAGGCATATTTTTTCAGCTCGTCCAGCGCTTCCTCCGCCGTGTGCAGAACAAGCGCGCCCTTTACACGGTAATCCGGGTTTCTCGTCAGCACGATGTTGGTGCGGTTCTTCAGCGGCAGTCCGTTCGGAAAGCTCTCGAGCGTCCGGCGCCCCATGACCACCACCTTTCCGGTCGTCGTCTCCCGGAAAAATTTCATGTCCGCGGGAATGCTCACAAGCAGCCTGTTGTTGAGCCCGATCCCCCAGTTCCTGTCTGCAGCAACGATCATGTTCATCGCGTATCCTCCTTTTCTCTCACACCGCCACCGGGATGTTCCGGATCTGCGGCCCGGTCACATAATTCTCCACATGCAGGTCGTCCACCGTAAATGCGTAGAAATCCGTCACATCCGGGCTCAGCCACACGTCCGGGGCAGGATGCGTCTCCCTTTTGATCAGCTCCTGCACCAGCGGCACATGGCGGTCATAGATGTGCGCGTCCGCAATGACGTGTACCAGCTCCCCCGCCTGCATCCCGCAGCACTGCGCCATCATGTGAACCAGCAGCGCATACTGCGCGACGTTCCAGTTGTTCGCCGTCAGGACGTCCTGCGAGCGCTGGTTCAGGATCGCGTTCAGCGTCAGCTTCTCACTGTCCTTCTCCTTCGTCACGTTGAACGTCATGCTGTAGGCGCACGGATACAGGTTCATCTCGTGCAGATCCGCGTGGACATAGATGTTCGTCATGATCCTGCGGCTGTACGGATTGTTTTTCAGGTCGTAGAGCACGCGGTCCACCTGATCCATCATCCCCTCGCGGTACTGATGCTTCACCCCGAGCTGGTAGCCGTACGCCTTGCCGATGCTCCCGTCCGCGTCCGCCCAGCTGTCCCAGATATGGCTGCCGAGATCGTGCACATTGTTCGACTTGCGCTGCCAGATCCACAGAAGCTCGTCAAACGCGCTCTTCAGCCCTGTCCTGCGCAGCGTCAGCGCCGGAAATTCCCTGCGCAGATCGTAGCGGTTCACGACGCCGAAGCGCTTGATCGTGTAGGCGTACGTGCCGTCCTCCCACTTCGGGCGCACCTTTTCCCCCTCCGTGCTAACGCCGTTCTCCAGAATATCCCTGCACATGCCGATAAAAATGTCGTCTGCGTAGCTCATTGTTCTCCTCCTTGGATTAAATAAAAAATGTTCCCGGCGCACCCCGCGCCTTTGCAGGAATATCCGGAAGCACACGCTTTCCCGCGCCTGCAGGTTTCCCCGGCGTTTTTAATATGCCAGCCGGGCAAGCGCGCTGTCCTCCGCGAATCCGGCCGCATTGTACAGAAACAGAAGATCCGTGTACCCTTCCGACGCGATCAGGTCGCTGAGCTTCTGGTTGTAGTACCGGATATCGAGCATGTCGACCGCATCGAACTCCGGGATCAGAAACGGCACAAAGCAGTGCGCATAGGAATCCTTGATCACCAGGATCCTGCGCCCCGTCCCCGCCCTGGTTCGGATCCGCGCCAGCGCATAATTTCCCCCGAAGAAAATATTATACTTGCTCTTCGTGTCCAGCGCCGAGTAGTCATAGACCCGGTAGGACGCCTCCGTGTCCCCGTCCCTCTGCACCGTATAGAACGGGTCGCTCTTTGGATGGTACAGCTCGATCGAGTCCGCCCGCGCATGGATGCCGAGCTTTGACTGGATCGTGCCCTCGAAATCCTCCGTCACGGTCTCTATCTCGAAATCATCCTCGGAGGGCACCGTGAAGCCCTGTTTTTTCGCCCACTCCTGGTACACGCAGAAGGCCGCGGCCGTCTTCCAGTGGTGATCGGTCCGGTAATACAGCTCGTCTCCTGCGGCCGCGCGGGCCTGCAGGATCGTCCGCGTGTCAAACCACGTGCCCTCCGGCAGGGCCTCCGCGAGCTTCGCGAGGTACTCGCCCTCGTCGTACGGCGACGCAAACGCGGGGAGCTTGTCCCGCAGAATGTCCACCGCGTTCGGCACGACCATGAACGTCATGTGTCCGCCGCCAAACTGCTCCTGATACTTCTGCGCAAACTGCTGCAGCAGACGGATGTTCCCCGCGGCCGTTTCCGAGTCAAACACTCCTGTGTGCTTTTCGATCAGATAATCGTCCTTCGCAAAATAGATATCCTTGCTCTCACTTTTAAGCAGCAGGCGCTCCACCGCGGTCTTCAGGCTGATCCAGGCGTCGCGCGCCGCAAACTGGTCTGTCAGGTATGTCTCATAGTCCGACTCAAACTCGCCGTCTGCAAGCGTACTCAGGCGGAGCTCCGGCCTCGTCGCCAGGTCACGGTTCTCCGTCTCAGAATGCTCCGTCTCCGGCTTCAGGACGGTCACCGCCGTAAAACCGTAGATCAGGATGCAGAATAATACAATGATGTTCCATGACTGCCGTTTACTCATATTCTCTGACATTTTCCTGTTTCACTCCATAATATCTTAAACCGTTTTCCCGCGAGCCGCCACTTTGCATCCGTTTCCCCATATTTTCTTCCCATATGCGTGTTTCGGCGCCCTCTCAGAACCGGAAATAAAGGAACGGATTGAACGTGGCGTCCACCAGCCACGCCACGGACAGCAGGAAGATTCCCGCATAAAACACAAGCCGCAGAATGATCTGCAGGTCGGCCCCTCCGTCCCCCTGAAGCGCCGCGCAGATGCGCCTGCCCGCCTTCCGGGGCAGCTGCGTGCTGCCAAGAATCAGCAGGATGAGCAGCACCGCGTTGTTGTACAGCAGATAGATGGTCTCGCGGTTGAACAGGCCCCCGCCGTACCCGCCAAACAGCGCGCGCAGAAAGGCAAGGCCCTGGCCCATGTCGTCAAACACAAACAGATTCCAGCCGAGCATCACGAAAAAGAGGCAGTAGACGTGGCGGAAGAACGCCGGCATCCGCTCCAGGTACCTGCCGAGGAAGAATTTTTCCAGCAGAAGCAGGATCCCGTAGTAGACGCCCCAGATTACAAAGTTCCAGTTCGCGCCGTGCCAGATGCCGGTCAGCAGCCAGACCGCAAGGATGTTGCGGACATGCCGCCAGACATTCACGCGGTTTCCGCCCAGCGGTATGTAGACGTACTCCCGGAACCACGTGCCGAGAGAGATATGCCATCTGCGCCAGAACTCGGTGATGCTCCCGGACGTGTACGGGTAATCGAAGTTCTCCAGGAAGCGGAAGCCGAACATATGCCCGAGGCCGATCGCCATGTCCGAGTACGCCGAGAAGTCAAAATAGATCTGAAAGGTGTAGGCGACCAGCCCCATCCACGCGGTCAGCACCGGGATCTCCGCGCACGTCATCGCGCGGATGGTCTCCCACAGCGCGCCCGCGTTGTTGGCCAGGAGCACCTTCTTGCCGAGGCCGAGCACAAAGCGGTGAACGCCAAGCGCAAACTCCTCCGCAGTCTCCCGCCTGCCGCGCAGCTGCGCGTCGATCGTCTTGTACTGAACGATCGGGCCCGCGATCAGCTGCGGGAACATCGTCACATACGCGCCGAACGAGATCAGGTTTTTCTGCACCTCGGCCTCGCCGCGGTACACATCGATCGTGTAGGACATCGTCTGAAATGTATAGAACGAAATGCCGATCGGCAGCGCGATCTTCAGAAGATCAATGCCCGCGCCGGTCACGCTGTTGACCGTGCCGATCACAAAATCCGCATATTTAAAAAATCCGAGCAGGGAAAGGCTGACCACAGAGGATATGACAAGCGCCGCGCGCGCGCCGCGGGGGCTTCCCCTGCGCTTCATGAAGTCCACGGCGATCCCTCCCGCGTACGACACCAGGATCGTGAAGATCATCAGAAGGATGTACACCGGTTCGCCCCACGCATAGAACACGAGGCTGAACAGCAGAAGCACGAGATTGCGCAGGCCGCGCGGAACAATATAATAAACTGCCAGCACCGCCGGCAGAAATCGGAACAAAAATAATAAGCTGCTGAAAACCATATTTTTTCTCCTGTGATATCTGTTCAGTATCTTCACAGATACGGCCCGCCCGGGCGGCCCGGGCGCACATTCATTTCCGGTCACCAGATCAGCTTATTATATAATAGAGAGAAATGATTCGCAATGAAAATTTTTTATAACCGCCCGGCACTGCGGGCGCCGGCCGTTCAGCACTCTTCAAACAGAAGGGTCAGGATCATCTGCGCGGTCTCCACCATGTTCGTCGAGTTGTCCATACTGCATTTCTGGATATAGCGGTGGGCCTCCTCCTCCGTCAGGTTGTTGCGCTCCATCAGGAGGAATTTGGCGTTGCGGATATAATTTTCCTCCGCCTCGGTCCTCTTTCTGGGCTTCTTCTCGTTCCGAAGCCGCCGCCCCATCTGGTGCAGGACCATCCCCACCGTGTTTACGAGATCATAGATCTTCAGCGGAGTCGTCAGGGAGAGGATCCCGGAATCCGTTTCAGCAAGCGACGCGGCCGAGCCGATCAGGATCAGCTCGTACGTGCCCGGCAGGCTGTCCTGCAGCTCCAGGTAGTACATATCCTTCAGCCTGCAGGCAGTGATCACAAGTCCATGGCCGTGGCGGCCGGCCTCCCTCAGCGCGGCGGCTCCCGTCGAGACCGCAAAGACGTCGGAAAATCCGTGGTCGGCCAGAATCTTCCGGATCCGCTTCGCGTCATCCGGTTTTGGCAATGCCACTATGATCGCACTCATCTGTCACCACGTCCTTCCCTGCAGTTTCCGTCTTTCCTCAGATCTGATACAGATACCGGTTCAGCTCCCACTCGGAGATCTGTGCCAGATATCCCTTCCACTCGCTTCGCTTCTCCCTGATGTATGCGCGGACATATCTCTCTCCGAGCACCTCGCGCACCAGAGCGTCGCCGGCCATCATTTTCAGGGCCTCGCTCAGGTTCTCCGGGAGCGCCTGGATCCCCCTGGCCAGCTTTTCGTCCCAGCTCAGCCTGCGGATATCCTCCGTGAGCTCAGCGGACGGCTCCATCTGCCTCTCCAGTCCCTCCATGCCCGCCGCCAGGCACAGTGCGAACACGAGGTACGGGTTCGCGGAGGAATCCGGGCTGCGCAGCTCCAGATTCAGCTCTCCCCCGCGCTGCCTGCGGATGTGCATCAGCACCTCGCGCTGCGTCCTCGACCAGGTCACCTCCGAGGGTGCCTCAAAGCCCGGCACCAGCCGCTTGTAGGAGTTGACCAGCGGATTGCAGACCGCAGTCATACCCTGGATATGGGAGAGGATCCCGGCCATAAAGGCCTTTCCCTCGCGGCTCAGTCCGCCCTCGCCGTCGCAGAACACGTTGCGCCCGTCCTTCATCAGACGCATATTCAGATGCATGCCGGATCCGTTCACCTCCATCCGCGGCTTCGGCATGAATGTCGCGTGGAGGCCGTATCTCTTTGCGATCGTGCGGACCGCCATCTTGAACGTCATGATCTTGTCGGCCGTGCTCAGCGCATCCTCATACGTGAAATCGATCTCGTGCTGGGCCGGTGCGCTCTCATGATGCGAGGACGCGATCTTGTAGCCCATCTCCTCGAGGGCCAGGATGATATCCCTTCTCGTATTCTCCCCGAGGTCGATCGGCGACGTGTCCAGATAGCCGGCCTTCTCGTGGGACAGGGTCGTCGGCATCCCGTTGTCGTCCGTGTGGAAGAGGAAAAACTCACACTCCGGGTTGATCTCAAAGACATAGCCCTGCTCCTTTACGCGCTCCGTCACCTTCTTCAGGATGTAGCGGGGGCTGGTCTCATAATCCGAGCCGTCCTCCTTGCACAGGTCGCAGAGGAAACGCGCCACCTTGCCCTGCTGCGGCCGCCACGGAAGGACCGCGAACGTCGCGAGATCCGGCTTCAGGTACAGCTCAGAGTCTTCATCCTGGACAAGGCCCTCCAGCGGAGCTATCTGAATCGTACACTGGTTCTCCACCGCCTCAGAAAGGCTTCCGGCCGGGATCGCAATGTTCTTCAGCGCCCCGAACATATCCGTGAACTGCAGCCGGATAAACTCCACGTCCCCTTCTTCTACCATCTGCATGATTTCTTCTTTTTTATATTCCATCATTTCCTGCTCCTTTTCCTCTGAATCTCAGCTCTTCTTCCCCTGGCTCTCAGTTCTTCCGGCGGTCCGCCGCCGCACAGATCAGGCCGCGGAACAGCGGATGCGCGCGGTTCGGGCGCGACTTAAACTCCGGATGGCCCTGGGTCCCGATAAAGAACGGATGGTTTTTCAGCTCGATCATCTCCACGATCCGCCCGTCCGGGGAGATCCCCGACAGGCTCATCCCGTGCTCCCTCAGGCACTCCCTGTAATCGTTATTGACCTCGTAGCGGTGGCGGTGGCGCTCGCTGATCTCCCGCTGTCCGTACAGCTTCAGCGCCAGGCTGTCCTCCTCAAGCACACACGGGTACGCGCCAAGCCGCAGCGTTCCCCCCAGATTGACCACGCCGTTCTGTTCCGGCATCAGCGCGATCACCGGGTTCTTCGTGTCCGGATCGAGCTCCGTGCTGTTCGCGTCCGGGCAGCCCGCCACGTGGCGCGCAAATTCCACGATCGCCATCTGCATCCCCAGGCAGATGCCCAGAAACGGGACGTTGTTCTCCCTCGCATAGCGGATCGCGGCAATCTTTCCCTCCGTCCCGCGCGTTCCGAAGCCGCCCGGCACCAGCACGCCGTCCGCGCCGTCCAGGAGAGCGGCCGCGTTTTCCTCCGTCACTTCCTCCGAGTCCACCCAGCGGATCCGGACGTTCGCATGCGCCGCGATGCCTCCGTGCTTCAGCGCCTCCACCACGCTCAGATACGCGTCGTGCAGCTGGATATACTTGCCGACCATCGCAATCTCTACCTCCTGCCTGGGGCTGCGGAGGCTGCTGACCATCTCCTCCCAGTCGCTCAGATCCGGCTCCGGGCACGGCAGGTGCAGAGACTCGCAGACCACCTGCGCCAGGCGCTCACGCTCCATCGCGAGCGGGGCCTCGTACAGATATTCCACATCCAGGTTCTGCAGCACGTGGTCCACCGGCACGTTGCAGAACAGGGCGATCTTGTCCTTCAGCTCGCGCGGGACCGGATATTCGCTCCTGCACACCAGCACATCCGGCCAGATTCCCATGGACTGCAGCTCTTTCACGCTCTGCTGCGTGGGCTTCGTCTTCTGCTCCCCGGACGCCTTCAGATACGGGATCAGCGTCACATGGATCAGGATCGCGTTCTCGTGTCCGACGTCGTGCTGGAACTGCCGGATCGCCTCCAGGAACGGCTGGCTCTCGATGTCTCCCACCGTGCCGCCCACCTCGATGATCACGATCCGGTCGTCCTGCGGGTTCTGCGCCTGATAGAAGCGGCTCTTGATCTCGTTCGTGATGTGCGGGATGACCTGAACCGTTCCCCCGCCGTAATCGCCGTGGCGCTCCTTCTGCAGCACGGACCAGTAGATCTTGCCCGTCGTGACATTGGAATTCCGGTCCAGGCTCTCATCGATAAAGCGCTCATAGTGCCCCAGATCCAGATCCGTCTCCGTCCCGTCGTCCGTGACGAACACCTCTCCGTGCTGGATCGGGTTCATGGTTCCCGGATCCATGTTGATGTAGGGATCAAACTTCTGCATCGTCACCCGGTACCCCCTGGCCTTCAGAAGCCTCCCGAGCGACGCAGCCGTGATCCCCTTGCCGAGTCCGGACACGACGCCGCCGGTCACAAATACATATTTCACCTGCATTTTTCTTTCCTCTCCCAGTCTGTAAATTTCCTCTTGTTCCTGATCATTTCTCATACTCGCCCCGGATATCCCTCCCGGGCGGCTTTACGGGATACTCCCCCGTAAAACATCCGCGGCAGATCGGAAGCCCCTTCACCATCTGTCCCAGGCGGTCCAGCTCCAGGTAGCCCAGCGTGTCTGCCCCGATAACTCTGCGTATCTCTTCGATCGTCCGGCTGTAAGCGATCAGCTGTTCGCGCACCGGAATGTCCGTGCCGAAATAACACGGCCACAGAAACGGCGGCGAGCTGATCCGCACATGCACCTCCGTCGCGCCGGCCTCTCTGAGCATCCGCACGATACGGTCGCTCGTCGTGCCGCGGACGATCGAATCGTCCACCATGACCACGCGCCGGCCAGCCACCGCCTCGCGCAGCACGTTCAGCTTCACCTGCACGCCGGACTCCCGGTTGCTCTGCCCCGGTTTGATAAAGGTGCGCCCCACATAGCTGTTCCTCACAAACGCCGTGCCGTACGGGATCCCGCTCTGCAGAGAGTATCCGAGCGCCGCCGCATTCCCGGACTCCGGAACGCCCGTCACCACATCGGCCTCCACCGGGGAATCCATGGCCAGAAAGCGCCCCGCCTTTATGCGGGAGTCATATACGCTGATCCCGTCGATGTGCGTATCCGGCCTTGCAAAATAAATATACTCAAAAATACATCTGGCCGCCTGCTCCTTCGGAAGGCACATGCTCCTGTCCGAAAAGACCTGCCCGTCGCGGACCGTGACGATCTCTCCCGGCTCGATGTCCCGGACAAACTCTGCGCCGACCGTGTCGAGCGCGCAGGACTCCGAGGCCAGGATGTACGAGTGGTCGCGCTTTCCCAGGCACAGCGGCCGGAAGCCGAACGGGTCCCTCGCCCCGATCAGCTTGCGCGGGCTCGTCACGATCAGGGAATAAGCCCCCTGGATCTTCTTCATCGCGCAGGCCACCGCCTCCTCCACCGCCCGGCAGTGCACGCGCTCGCGCGCGATCAGATACGCGATCACCTCGCTGTCGATCGTCGTCTGGAAAATGGCCCCGGTCATGGAGAGCTCCTCCCGCAGCCTGTCCGCGTTGGTCAGATTGCCGTTGTGGGCAAGCCCCAGCGTGCCCTTGATATAGTTCAGCACCAGCGGCTGCGCATTCTCCCGCGTGGACTCTCCCGCGGTCGAATACCGCACATGGCCGAGGCCGATATTGCCCCTGAGCCCTCCGAGACTGTCCGGGGTAAAGACCTCGTTCACCAGCCCCATTCCCTTTACAGACTGCATTCTGCCCTTCGGCCCGTTCGTATCGCTGACAGCGATGCCGCAGCTCTCCTGCCCCCTGTGCTGCAGGGCAAGCAGTCCGTAATAAATTGTGGAGGCCACATCGCCTCCGTCAAGATCATAAATGCCAAAAACACCACATTCCTCGTGAATCCCGCCGTCTGCGGCAGCCTCGCCGCAGACGACCTGTTTTTCGCAGTTTTCCATATACCTCTCCCTCTGTCGTTTCGGAGAATTTTTTTGCAGCGGCGCAAAGCGCCGGGCAGCAGCTAATTTCCCTGCCCGGGCCTGCGCATAAAAAAAGAGACACTCCTGCCCACTGTGCAGATGCAGGAACGTCTTTGTTCTCACACTCTGATTATAATGATTTTTTCAGATTCGTCAAATGTTTTTTTGAGCGTCCGCCGATTTTTCTGCGGCGCTGATTTTCTTGACAAGCAATCTAAAAAAGGGTATCCTAGTTCAGAATTACCAGACCCGGCGTTATCTTTTTACGAAGAAAGGAATCCTGTCTCAATGGAACAGTCCAGACCCTTCGGCGGTATCTCCGGCAGCACGCTGAAGCTGATCGCCGTCATCACCATGCTGATCGACCACACGGGCGCGGCCGTCATCAGCACGATATACCGCCACCCGGCCATCGCGGCAGATCCCGGGCTGCAGGAGCTCTGGCGGAACATTTACAACCTCTCGCGCGACATCGGCCGCATCGCCTTCCCGATTTTCTGCTTTCTGCTGGTCGAGGGCTTCCTGCACACGCGGAACCCCGCAAAATACGCCTGGCGGCTCTTCTGCTTTGCCCTGATCTCTGAGATTCCCTTTGACCTCACGCTCAAGGGGAGCTGGTTCTTCCCGGCCAAGCAGAACGTCTACTTTACCCTGCTCATCGGGCTGCTCGTGATGATCGGGATCCGCCAGATCACGCAGAACGGCGCGCGCAACCTGTTCCTGGCCGCGATCCCGATCGCCGCCGGCATGTACCTGGCCCTGAAGATCGACACGGACTACAATTACAAGGGCGTATTCCTGATCGCCATCCTCTACCTGATGCACCACACCAGGCTGTACCAGTGCGTCGGGGGTGCGGCGGCCGTCTCATGGGAGCTTCCCGCCCCGCTCGCGTTCATACCGGTCTGGCTGTACAACGGCAGACGCGGCCTGCGCCTGAAATACGTGTTTTACTGGTTTTACCCGGTGCACCTGATGATCCTGTGGGCCGTCAAGACCTGCGTGATCCCTGCCCTGCCGCTTTAAGCCGGCATTCTTTGACCCCGCAACATACTGTGAGCTGCCGACAAATGAGCCTGCCAAACCTATAGACATGGAAAAACATGCAGGCATGCTTTTCATGGCCATTTGTCCCCCGGCACATACTATCAATGCCGCCTGTCCGAGGGCGGCGGAACGGAGATCTGCATGAATAAAAAAGAAGTTTCTGAAATCAAACGGCTGTTCCACCCGGACCGCTGTCCCCTCACCCGCATCTGCGGCTGTTATGTAGATGCGGAAAAGAATAAAAAGACCAGGCTGAAAGAGGCGTTTCTCTCTCTGCCTGAGGAAGAGATGTTCAAATACTTTGAGATTTTCAAGAAGACGCTCTCCGGCTCCATCGGGCGCAGTCTGCTCAGCATGGAATTTCCGCTCACACAGGAGGCCGGCGGGGGCGCGCAGGAATACCTGCTGAAGCTTCGGGACAGCCGGCTGAAGGACGACGAGCTTCTCGAGAGCTTCTACGACAAGGTGATCGAGGCCTTCCTGTATCCGGAAAACTATTATATCATCCTGATCCACGGGGCATACGACATCCCCAGGAGAGGCTCTGACAATCTGGAAATGTTCGATGCCTCCGACGACGTATATGAGTTTCTGCTGTGCTCGATCTGTCCGGTCAGGCTGAGCAAGCCGGGCCTGAGCTACAACGAAGAGACGAACAGCATCTCGGAGCGCATCCGCGACTGGTTTGTGGAGGCCCCGTCGACCGGCTTTCTCTTCCCGGCCTTCTCGGACCGCAACACCGACATCCACAGCATTCTGTACTATTCACGCAATCCGGAGGAGCTGAACGCCGAATTTGCGCGCCAGCTTCTGGGCTGTGAGCTCCCGCTCTCGGCCGCGTCGCAGCGGGACACCTTCAACACACTCGTCGCCGAAACGCTCAGCGACGACTGCACCTATGAGACGGTGAAAACGATCCACGAGACGCTGAACGGCCTTCTCGAGGAGCGGAAAGACGATCCGGAGCCGGTCGCGCTTGGCCGGGAGGACGTGAAGCGCCTGCTCTTTGCCAGCGGCGCCCCGGAGGAGACGCTCGAGCATTTTGACGAGGAATTTGAGCAGGCGGGCGGCGGCAGCCAGACCTCCCTGTACGTCTCCAACGTCGCCCGGACGCGCAGATTCGAGATCCGGACGCCGAACATCGTCATTCAGGTGAAGCCCGAATGCGCCGACCTCATCGAGACCAGGATCCTCGACGGGCGGCCCTGCTTCGTCATCCCGGCGGAGGACTCCGTCGAGGTCAACGGGATCCCGGTCCGGACTCTGCAGACCGGGGAATCAGAAGACACTGATACATACTGACGCGCCCGCCGCATAAGGGGCTGCCGCAAAATACTTGTCGGGCTGTGACAAACCCTCCCTGTATCTTTTGCGGCAGCCCCTTGCGTTCGTTCACCCCGCGGCGCCGCACAGCTTCAGCACCCAGTAGATGAGGCCGAGCAGCCAGCTCGTGAATACTCCGTAGAGGATCACGGGGCCGGCGATCGTGAAGATCTTGCACCCGATGCCGAACACCTGTCCTTCTTTTTTGTACTCGATTGCCGGCGAGGCTACCGAGTTTGCAAACCCGGTGATCGGCACGAGCGTCCCGGCTCCGCCGAATTTTGCAAGCTTCTGATACACGTTAAAACCGGTCAGCAGTACGCTCAGCAATACAAGAAGGAGGGAACACCAGCTTCCTGCTGTCTCCTCCTTCATGCCCAAGCGGCTGCACCAGTTCAGTATAAACTGGCCCGCAGCGCAGAACGCGCCCCCGGTCACAAATGCCCTGCACATATTCAGGCACAGGCTGTGTGTGGGCGTCACATGTTTTACGTATTTCTGGTATTCCTGCTGAAGCGTCTGTTTCGCAGCATCTGGCATAGACATCTCTTCCTTTCCGTCCGTATCCCTCGGGTTTTTCTGCATGGCACTTTGCAGGCCGAAGAACCACACTCTCCCATCGATGCATGAATGTGCGGCTTTTCGGCCATGCAGTATCTGCAGTACCAGTATGCCCGGAAGCGACCGGAATATTCTGAAGATGCCGGAATCAGACGTCAATATTCGTGATGCGTCTGCGGACGGCAGGCCGTCAGCCGACCCTGATCACGCCCTTTACAATGTCCGCCTTGTTATGTACACAGGAATCCAGCGCGTTTTTGATATCATCCAGCTCAAAATAATCTGTGACTATATTTCTGATATTGATCTTTCCCGCGGAGACCGCCTCGATGGCCATCGGATAGATATTGCGGTAGCGGAACACGGTTTTGAATGTCAGCTCCTTGTCCAGAGACATCCCGATGGGCAGCTCCATCATGCCGGACGGACTGTAGCCGACAAACACAATGGTCGCCCCTTTTTTCGCGCTCCTTATCAGCTGGGACACTGTGATCTGCGAGCCCGCCGCGTCTATGCCGAGGTCCGCGCCGCGCCCGCCGGTAATCTCCATGATCCGGGCCACAGTGTCCTCTCTGCTCCCGTTGATCACAAAATCTGCGCCAAGCTCTCTGGCCTTCGCCAGCCGGTTTTCCATCACATCCACAGCGATCACCCGGGATACCCCCATGGCCTTCAAAGAGAGCAGCGTCACCAGGCCGATGCAGCCCGCTCCGGTGACGACCGCCGTCTGCCCCATGTGCGCTCCGCCCTGCATCGCCGCGTGCATGCCCACCGCCAGGGGCTCGATCAGCGCGCCCTCCAGGGTGGATACGTTCTCCGGCAGCTTAAAGCACAGGCCGGCCTCGTGTGCCACGTATTCCTGAAACACGCCGTCCACAGGAGGCGTCGCGAAAAAGACCACGTCTTTGCAGAGGTTGTCCCTCACGGCATCGCGCCGCAGTTCTCCTGTTCCCGGCAGCGCATCATCCCGCGTCAAGCTGAAAGGACAGCAAAGAGACCGCCCCTTCTCCGTGATACTCAAAATACAGGGCATGCACCCCGTCCGGCAGATTTACTTCCGCCGTGTGCTCTCTCCATATATTTGACTTCCGCACCGGAATCTTTCCGGCGGGTTCCCCGTCCCATGCCGTCTTCACGTAAAATTCTCCGTTTGCGTAGCCCCTCGTCCGGACGGAGATCCGCCTCACACCCGAAAAATCAAAGTAGCGGAATCCCGCGCAGGCGCCGTCCCTCATATTGCAGATGTAGGAAGGACATTCCTCTCCGTCCGCCCCGTCCTGCGTGATCTTGGGGAAGCGGCAGTCCATCCACTCTCCCGGAGGGGCCGTATAGCCGCATTCCTCCCGGCAGAACAGATGGCAGGCGATATAGGCCGGGTACTCTCCCTCGCCCCTCAGGGGGCCGCCGTTCGGCCCGCAGGAAGTGATCTCCGCCTGCAGGATCCTGCCGTCCTCCTGAATGACAAGCGGCTCCAGGCAGGCCTGACGGCTGAAATTCGTCCCGTTTGTATGGCGGTGGTAAAAGATGTACCACTGCCCCCTGATCTCCACGATGCTCCCGTGATTGTTCGCCGCGTAGTACATCGGCTTCTCCGGCGGCTTATAGCTGCCGATATGGGAATCATTGCTGCTGATGATCACGCCCTGATATACAAAATCCCGGTCCGGGTAACGGCTGACCGCATAGCACAGCTCGTGCATCGCAACGGACGAATATATAAAATAGTATTTGTCCCCCACCTTCCGGATAGACGACGCCTCAAAGAACTCGTGCCCTTCAAATGATGTCCCGGCGCTGTGGGGCCTGCTGGGCGCGACAAACACCGGCTCCGTCCTCATCGTCAGCATGTCCGGCTCCAGAACCGTCATCATGGCCCCGCTCCTGCCCGCGTCGTCCGGAGGGCAGAATGCGGTATACATATAGGTCAGGCCGTCCTCCGTGAGCACTCCGGGGTCAAACTGCATCTGGTCTCCCGCCCTCTCGCCAAGCCTGCGGCCGTCCCGGTCGTGCACATAGCCGTAGAACTCATATTTCCCCGCCGGCCTGTCGCAGACCGCCACAGAAACCACCTCGGCCTCATCCAGCACATAATACAGGTAATACCTGCCGTCCGGTCCCCGCGTCACATCCGGGGCATACAGGCACATCCTGCCGTCCCGGTTCAGCGGATCGTCCGTTTTTCTGTAGATCACGCCCTCAAAGCGCCAGTCGGAAAGGTCGTCCTCCGGCGCCGACCAGCACACGTAATCATTCAGGCAGTATACCCACCCGTTGAAGCGGTCATGAGACCCATACACATAAACTCTTCCGTCAAACACGTAAGGCTCGCCGTCAGGCACATACTCCCATGACGGCAGATACGGATTGAAGCCCTGCTTCTTCACCTGTATTCCCCCTCTCTGATGAGCAAAAGAAACAGATTCCCTGCTATCCTTCAACGATCAGGAATTTCCCGTCCGGCATCGCAAAGACCTCCGACTGGGAAAGGAGCTCTTCTTTTGACATCTCGGCCGTATCCGCGCCGTTCTCTTCAAAATACTGCTTCACCTGCCTGTAATCCGCCGCGACGAACGCCATGCAGTCCTCGAGAAAATCGCGGGCCTCGTCGATCGTCTCCGCGACCGGCTCGTCAAACAGCTGCCCCTGATCTCTCAGAAAAGTTTCCAGATATTCCTTTTTATAGCTCATATTCCGCGCCTCCCTGTCCCGGCATCCTCCGCTGCAGCTTTTGCAGCACCGCCCGGCCGCGTTTCCTGCGCGGCCCTGTTCCCGGGCATTCTGAAACATTGTCTGCCGTATCTGTGCTCTATTCTGTCCTTCCCACAGGCTGCGCATCCCCGCACAGCAGCCGTCTGCGGAGCACCCGCAGCACGCCGTCCTCCTCATAGGACGGAGCGATGTATCTGGCGGCCTCCTTCAGTTTTGGATGGGCGTTCTGCACCGCATAGCTCTCCTGCGCGCGGGACAGCATGCCGATATCATTGCAGTTGTCCCCAAACGCCATCGTCTCTTCCGTCCCGATCTTCATCGTCTCCTGGATCGACCTCAGCGCCCCGCCCTTATCCACGGAGCTGTTCATGCAGTCGACCCAGATGTTCCCCGCCACCGCGACGTTCAGCCTGCCCTCAAACTGCGCCCTGATCTCGTCGCTGATCCGGTCGATCCCTCCGCCGGTATAATACAGGGAAATCTTGTTTGTCTCCCCGCACAGCGGGATCAGATCCTCCACAATGCGGATATTGTTGTGGTAGCTGTCCCTCAGCAGCGAGACGAACCCGGGATCCTCCGACTCGATACAGATGGCCTCAGGAGTCGAGAGCATGACGTGGCCGCCCTCCCACCTGCGCAGGCTCTGCACCAGCTCCTCCGCGAGCGCCCGGTCCAGCAGGCTTCTGAACATCGTATATCCGCGGCAGATCACGATCGATCCGTTCTCTGAAATAAAAATGATGTCGTCCGCCACCGGCTCGAACACATAACGCATGCTCGCGTACTGGCGCCCGCTCGCCGCCACAAAAATAATGTCCTTTTTCTTTAACTCGCGGATTATGTCATACAATTCCGCGTTGATCCGGTCCGTACCGTCCGGAAGCAGCGTTCCGTCGATATCCGAAACCACCAGTTTAATCATGTCCTGTGCCTCTCCTCCCGTCCCGGCCGTCTGTATTCTCCGGCCTTCCGGCTTCCAAAGCCGCGGCCCCGGTCCTCGTTTCCCGGGCTTCTTCCTGCGGCGCCGGATCTTCCTGCTGCAGTTTTTCATAAAGGATCTCGTGAAACTGCCCGCCGCAGCGCTCCAGCTCTCCGAGCACCGTATCGATCCCCGCCCTGGTGCGGTGCCAGTTCTCCCGCGAAATCCCCTTTGTGACAACCGGGCAGACCAGAAATTCTGTCTCAGGGAACTGCTCCTGATAGTACATCAGGCAGCGCCGCGCGTGAAACGCCTGGCAGCTGAGGATCGCCCGGCGGATCCGCAGTCCCAGCTCCTGCAGCCTTCTTCTGGAATAAATGGCATTCTCGTATGTAAACGTCGCCCGGTCCTCCCGGATGATGGCCGCATCCGGCACCCCGTGCCGGAGCAGGACGCCGCACAGGTACTCGCACTCCGTCCTAAACGGCGGTGTCCCGGAAGCCGCAGCCTGCCCGGGCATGATGAAATGTCCCGTCAGAATGCTGTACCTCCCAGACGGCATGACAAGCGGCGCGTATCCGCCGCAGTACAGTTCTGCGGCGTGCACCGCCGCGTCCGGGTAGCTGCCGCCCGGCACAAAGATGATATCGGCCTGCCGGGGCTCATCCTCTGCAAATATAAAATCCGTGATACACTGGTAGAACTGCATGTCCCCTCACCAGCCGTTCTCAGGCCTGCTCCGGCTTCGGCAGCCTGAAGGAGCTCTTTAGTGACACGATCCGGTTGAACACCAGGGCATCCGGCCTGGAGTCCTTCGCATCCGCGCAGAAAAAGCCCTGCCGCACAAACTGGAAGCTCTCATACGGCTGCGCGCCGCCGAGCGCCGGCTCCAGCATGCAGTCCCTGCGCACTGTCAGCGAATTCGGGTTCAGGTTCAGAGAACCGTCCTCATTGTAGACGCCCTTTTCCTCGTCGATGATGTTCTCATACAGGCGCACCTCCGCACGGACCGCGGTCTTCGCCGCCACCCAGTGGATTGTGCCTTTGACCTTGCGGCCTGCAAAGCCGCTGCCGCACTTTGTCTCCGGGTCATACGTGCAGTGGATTTCCGTCACATTGCCGTCCGCGTCCTTCTCGAAACCGACGCACTTCACAAAATACGCACCCATCAGGCGCACCTCGTTGCCCGGGAACAGACGGAAATATTTCTTCGGCGGATTCTCCATGAAATCCTCGCGCTCAATATAGAGCTCACGCCCGAACGGCACCCTGCGCATGCCAAGCTCCGGGTTCTCCAGATTCATCTCCACATCCAGATACTCGGTCTCATCCTCCGGATAGTTGTCGATGATCAGCTTCACCGGATCGAGCACGGCCATCATGCGCGGGCGCTTCAGCTTCAGATCCTCGCGGATGCAGTACTCGAGCATCGCGTAGTCAACGGAGCTGTTGCTCTTGCTGATGCCGCAGAGCTCAACAAATTTCTGAATCGACTCCGGCGTGAAGCCGCGGCGGCGCAGCGCGGCGATCGAGACGAGCCGCGGATCGTCCCAGCCGTCCACGATGCCCTCTTCTACGAGCTTCTTGATGTAGCGCTTGCCGGTCACAACGTTCGTCAGATACAGCTTGGCAAACTCGATCTGCTTCGGCGGCGTCTCATACTCCAGCTCGCGCACCACCCAGTCGTACAGAGGCCTGTGGTCTTCAAACTCCAGCGTACAGATGGAATGCGTCACGCCCTCGATCGCGTCCTCGATCGGATGCGCGAAATCATACATGGGATAGATGCACCATTTATCCCCGGTGTTGTGATGGCTCATGTGCGCCACGCGGTAGATGACCGGATCGCGCATGTTGATGTTCGGCGACGCCATGTCGATCTTCGCGCGCAGCACCTTGCTCCCGTCCTCGTAGAGGCCGTTCTTCATATTTTCAAAGAGCTCCAGATTTTCCTCGACGCTACGGCCGCGGTACGGGCTCTCCTTTCCCGGCTCAGTCAGCGTGCCGCGGTACTCGCGGATCTCGTCCGCCGACAGGTCGCAGACAAACGCCTTTCCCTTTTTGATCAGCTTCACAGCCGCCTCATACATCTGCTCGAAATAGTCGGAGGCGAAAAACAGCCGGTCCTCCCAGTCCGCGCCGAGCCAGGCGACGTCCGCCTCGATCGACTCTACAAACTCCGTCTTCTCCTTCGTCGGGTTTGTGTCGTCAAAGCGCAGGTTGAATCTGCCGCCGTACTTTTTTGCCAGTCCGTAATTCAGCAGAATCGACTTTGCGTGTCCGATATGCAGATACCCGTTCGGCTCCGGCGGAAACCTTGTACAGACCGTCGTGCAGTGTCCCTCCGCCAGATCCTTCTCGATGATCTGTTCAATAAAATTCTTCGATACTACTTCTCTTTCCTGTTCCATTTTCTCCTCCTGTGGTTCCTGCGCGGTCCTGCTGCAAAAGCGCGGGGCTTCTGTCCCCGTTTCCTGCGCGGACGCGCGGCGTATCAAAATTCCCTTCGATCGATTATCTTCTCAATCCCGCTATTTCCGTATCATAACACACAACAGCCGAAAAGACAACATACTGCATTTACCCTTCCGGGCTCCCGGCGGCAGCCTGCCTGAATCACTTTCTTACGGCCTCGGCAGCAGGTGCTCCGCCCTGGTCTGAACAGCAGCCGGCAGCCTGTCTGAATCACTTTCTTACGGCCTCAGCAGCAGGTGCTCCGGCCCGGTCTGAACAGCAGCCGGCAGCCTGCTTTTTGCCGGCGACCTGCCGCCCGGCTGCATATTTTGCCTCCACGTTCCGGTCGTCCGACAGATACACAAGGCGCTCCAGACGCTCCTGCACGGTCAGCTTCTGCGGATGGCGCAGATTCGCATCGTCAAGCACCACCGCGTCAAATTCATATCCGTCCTCGAAGCTCCCCGTCTTTCCGAAAAATTCCCCGCCGCCCTTCGTCGCCAGATAAAACGCCTCCGCCATCGTAAGCGGAGAAAGCGAATCGTCCGCAAGGCTCCAGCGCAGCTTCGAGCACTGGACCGCATCGGCCATGGCGCGGAATACGGACAGGCTGAAGCCGGCCGCGACATCCGTGCCAAGCCCCACCTTTATCCCCATGTCCAGATACCTGCGCACCGGCGCGATGCCCGATGCCAGCGCAGCATTAGACTGCGGACAGTGGGCGACGAAGACCCCGCGCTTTCGCAGCAGCTTTGTCTCTTCATCCGTTGAGTGCACGCAGTGCGCCATGACCGTCGGCACATCTCCCCCGAACAGACCGTACCGGTCGTATGCATCCGCGTAAAACCGCGCGTCCGGGCAGAGCTCCCTGACCCACGCAATCTCCCTGCGGTTCTCCGACAGGTGAGACTGCAGCGGAAGTCCGTATTCCCTCTGGATCTTCGAGAGCTCCCGCATCAGCTCATCCGAGCAGGCCGGGATAAATCTCGGCGTCAGGATCGGCCGGACGGTGCGAAATCCCCGCTGCGCGCAGAGATCAAGCCAGCGCCTCGTCTCCTTTGCAGACTCCCCGGCGCCGGCCTCGCAGATCTCCGGCGCACAGTTGCGGTCCATGTTCACCTTTCCCACATAAGCGCACAGCCCGGCCTCATCCAGAAGTTCCATCAGCAGAAGCGTCGCCCCGACATGGGCCGTGGCAAAAATGACCGCCCTGGTCGTCGCACCCTTCTGCAGCTCTTCGACAAAGATCCGGTAGGCCCTGCCGGCGTATTCCGGATCCGAATATCTGCTCTCCTCCGGAAACGTATACGCATTCAGCCATTCCAGCAGCTCCCGGTCCATCCCCAGCCCGCGGAATCCGTTCTGCGGCGCATGCGTGTGCAGATCCACAAGCCCCGGTATGATGATCCGGTCCGGGTACTCCCGGCAGGGCAGCCCCCGGTACTTCTCCGGAAGCCTGGAAAACACCCCGCGGCAGATCCCCTTCTCGCAGACCACAAAGCTGTCCTCAAAAACCGACAGATGATCCCTGTCCGCACTGAAACAGATATTTCCTTTCAAAACAAATGTATCCTGCATCTCTCTTCTATATTCCTTCCACTGCAAATTTGATTATGTTAACGCCCATCTTCCCTGCCGCGCCGCCCCAGGCGCGCGAACCGCGGAAAGGTCATCGGCCACACCGCCCCTGCAAAAATCACCATCAGGAAATAGCGGACCGCGTCCGCGGGATACTGCGGCAGAACGGCGCGCAGCGGCGCCTTCAGGCCCATGCGGATCACAAGCAGCAGGCCTGCGCCCAGCACGACCTTCAAAATCTGTGCCCACCAGACGGCTTCCACCGGAAAACAGAGGAAGCGGTCGTCCAGAAGCTTCGCCGCGATCAGCCCGGCCACACATCCGAACAGCGTCCACGCATTTTTGACCGCCTCGCCCAGATTTCCGGCATCCGTATCCGCCGGGAAGCGGTACAGGCTGACAAAGCCGACATACGCGGCGCTGACCAGAAAAGAGACCGCCAGCAGAATCCGCAGCAGGCGGTCTGCGCGCTCCCCCTCGTCTGCCGCCGGGCGCAGGGCTGCCGCCAGGATCAGTGCCAGAACGAACGCGACGCCCACGTCAAGCGGTGTGTGGCAGCCCAGATACATCCGGGAAAACGGCACCAGCAGAAGCAGGGCGGCTGCCACGGCCCGGATCCGTTTCCCGGGCTTCAGCAGGATGACGCAGGTCATCGTGCCGACAATGTTCTGGGTGTGTCCGGACGGAAAAGAATATCCGGCCGCCCCGGCGCGCGCACTTTCCACGACATGGAAATCCGGATCCAGAACCCATGGCCGGGGAACCCGGAACCAGATCTTCAGAAACTGATTGCAGATCGTTCCCAGAAAGCCGACCAGCAGAATATAGTACCCGCTCCTTTTGCTGACGCACCAGAACACAGTAACCGCAAGGAGCAGAAAGAAAATCTCTGAACCGCAGTAAGTGACAATCGACATGAATCCCGTCACGGCCGGCGTGCGGATCCCCTCCAGAAAGCGCAGAAAACTCATGGATATTCCTCTCTCCTTCTATCATCAATAAATATCCTGAACTTCCAGAATTATACCATGTCCTCCGGACATGATACCCTCCGGGGGATGCGCACGGTTCGGCTCTGTGCCCCGTCTCGCTTTGCTCGACGCCGAACCGGCGCTGGTATAATCTCTGGCGAGATTATACCATCTTTTCCCTTATAAATCTACTTCCAGGTTTTCTTTTCGGACGGGGTGTGGTATTATTGGTAAAGATATGCAAAATGATATCCTGAGGGTGAGCAAATATGTCGTCAATCCGGAATATGACAGCCGGAAGGCCGGGGACTCTGATCTTCTCCTTCGCGCTTCCGCTGATGATCGGAAACCTGTTTCAGCAGTTTTACACCGTCGCAGACGCCATGATCGTGGGGCAGGTACTCGGGGTCCAGGCCATCGCTGCCGTCGGCGCCACCGAGTGGATGATCTGGCTGATGATCGGGATGATCCAGGGCTTCACACAGGGATTTTCCATCCAGACTGCGCAGAAATTCGGCGCGGATGAGCAGACGGCTCTGCGAAATGTCGTCGCGAACTCCGTGTTTCTCTCCGCCGTCCTGGCAGCGCTCATGCTGCTGCTCGGGCAGCTCTGCGTCCTTCCTGTCCTGCGGGTTCTGAATACGCCGCCGGCCGTGTTTGCGGCTGCCGCCGGCTATATGCGCACGATCTTCTGGGGCGTCCCGGTCACAATGGCGTACAACCTGTTCGCAGCCATCCTGCGGGCGCTCGGCGACGGAAAAACGCCCCTGCAGGCCATGGTCTTTGCCGCAGTCACAAACATCGGCCTCGACCTTCTGTTTGTCGCTGTCCTCGGCACCGGCGTCACCGGCGCGGCAGCCGCGACGGTCATCGCACAGCTCCTGGCCGGCGTACTCTGCTACATCCGCATCCGGCACATCGAGATCCTGAAAATGACCAGAGCGGATCTCACCCTGCGCCGGCAGACCGGGCTGCGACTCCTGGGGCTTGGCTTCCCGATGGCCTTCCAGAACGCGGTAATCTCCGTCGGCGGCATGATCGTCCAGACCGTCGTCAACCGGTTCGGCGTCCTTTTTCTGGCCGGCTTTACCGCAACCAACAAGCTGTACGGCATGCTGGAGGTCGCCGCAACCTCATACGGCTTCGCCGTGACCACCTACACGGGGCAGAATCTGGGCGCAGGCAGGATCAACCGGATCCGGCAGGGCTATCGCTCGGCCCTGTGGATCGCGCTTCTTACCTCCCTCGCGATCGCCGCCGTGATGATCGCGGGCGGCAGGCCGATCCTGAGCTGCTTCGTCTCCGGGACTCCTGCCGAGGTAAAAGAGACGCTGGCAGTCGCATGCCACTACCTGTTTATCATGAGCATCTGCCTGCCCATCCTGTATTACCTGCACATCACCCGCTCCTGTATCCAGGGCATGGGAAACACGGTGCTGCCGATGGTCTCCGGCATCTCCGAATTTGTGATGCGCACCGGAACCGCTCTCCTGCTGCCCCTCGTCCTGGGGCAGGAAGGGATCTTCTACGCAGAGGTGCTGGCGTGGTTCGGCGCGGACGTCGTGCTGTTCTTCAGCTACCTCCGCTGCACGCACAGGCTGGACAGATACGGATCTGTTTCAGAAAAAAGAGGAATAAATTGATATGTACTATTTTATCGTAAACCCCGCATCCGGCTCCGGAACGGGCCGGGTCATATGGGACAGACTTGAAAAAGAACTGAACCGCAGGAATGTCCGCTTCCAGGCGTTTCTCCTGTCGAAAGCGGGCGAGGCCAGAACGCTCGCCGGCGGTTTCTCCGGGCTGAAAGGCCCTGCGACGCTCGTCGTCGTGGGCGGCGACGGCACGGTCAATGAGGTGATAAGCGGACTCCCTTCGTTTGAATCCGTCACATTTGCCTGCATCCCGACCGGCTCCGGCAACGATTTCGTGCGCGGGCTCGGCCTGGAACGCGACCCGCTCAGGGCGCTCGGCATCATTCTGCACCCGAAGGAGATCCGCAGGATCAACATCGGGAGCGCGGACGGCGGACGCCTCTCCTTTGCGGTCAGCGCTGGCTTCGGATACGACGCGGCTGTCTGCCATTCTGTAAACAGGTCGCGCCTCAAGACAGCTCTGAACCGCTTCCGGCTCGGCAGGCTGGTCTATCTGCTCACCGCGCTCTGGCAGCTGGTCACGATGCAGCGGCAGACGCTTGACGTCACGGTCGAGCTCCCGCCGTCCCGGATGTCCGTCCGGCCTGAGAATGGCGCTCCCTGCGGCGTCAGAACGTACTCCTTTGAGCACGCCTACTTTGCGGCGGCCATGAATCTCCGCTATGAGGGCGGCGGCTTTATGTTTGCGCCGGAGGCGCTGCCAGACGACGACTGCCTGGATCTGGTCGTCGCGAACCGCATCTCACGGCTGCGCGTCCTGTATCTGCTCCCGCTCGCGCTGTCCGGAAAGCACGTCGGCCACGAGGGCGTACACATCCTGCGCTGCCGGAAGGCCGTCCTGCATTCCCCGAAGCCGCTTCCCATACACACCGACGGCGAAGCACCGGGATCTGCATGCGAGGTCACATTCTCTCTGAGAGACGAAAAGCTGCCCGTCATTGTCCGCTGAAGGGAGCGGGCTGCTGATCAGTTAAATCCGACAAACTTCTGGGCCATCTTATAGCAGCCCACGGAGATCTTCCGCCCGAATCTGCCCGGGAGGTTCATCGCCATGCCGAACAGGCCGCCGCGGATCCTCCTGTACAGCTTCGGGTCTTTTTCCTTCAGATAATTCCACACGTCCTTTTTCTTTTCCAGCGCCTCTTCGGTCCCGGAAATGATCAGCATGATCGACGTCACCGTCATGATATTCTTCAGGTAGATCGTCATGTACTTTTTGAGGTGGATGCTCTTGTCCGAAAAATCCTGCGCCGTCATCTCATCGATCATGATCTTATTGACCCGGATCTGCTGGTCGATGCGGCTGATCATCACCTTCTCATTGACCGACTGGTCCTCCCGCCCGATGAAATAATGGTAGAGATTGATATCCATGTAGTACAGGCGTCTGACATACGGAAGCGGCTGGAAGGCAAAAATATTGTCCACATAGAAGGTGTGCTTCGGAAGCTCCATGCCGCACTCTCGGAGCATGCTGGTGCGGTAGAAAATATTGTGCATCAGGATATACTGCGTGATACGCATGTGGCGCGCTTCATCCCAGCCAAAGACCTCGTCGCACGGGAACACGTTTTTGAAGCGCATCAGCTTCTTGTGCTTCGCGCCGGCCTTGTCATAGATGAAATTTGCGAGCAGCAGATCCACGCCGCCCTCCGCCTCCAGCTCCTTCATCCTGCTGACGATCCGGATCAGGCCCTTTGTGCTGACCCAGTCGTCGCTGTCCACGACCTTGTAGTACAGCCCGGACGCATTGCGCAGGCCGGCATTCACCGCCTCGCCATGGCCCCCGTTTTCCTGATGCACCGCCCTGACGATCTCCGGATATTTCGCCGCGTAGCGGTCCGCGATCTCCGGCGTCCTGTCCTTTGTGGAGCCGTCGTCTACGATCAGGATCTCCACGTCCTCCCCCGCCGGAAGAACGGACTGAATGCACTTCTCCATATACTCTTCCGAATTGTAGCACGGAATTGCCACTGTCAAAATCTTCATTCTTCAACCCTCTGTCTCTTTGTATTTTTCCTGTCCGAGCTTTATGCTGAGATATTTCGCATAAGAGGCAAACGCCGCCGGAACCGGGTAATCCCTCTGGGTCCGCTCCGTCTCCACGAAGAGCAGCGGCTGCCCGGCGTCTGCATCTCCCGCATCTGCGCCCTCCTGCGCATCCCTCTCCTCCACCAGCACCATATAGCCGGTCATCCGCCATTCGATATGGCTGAAAATATGCTTCGCCGGGGCGAGCGGCAGAATGCGGATCGGCTCGAACCCGCTCTCCTTCACGATGGCAAGCGCCTCGTCCATGGTCAGATGCCCGGAGTAATTCGGCAGCTCGTACAGCCCTGCGAGCAGCCCGCGTTTCGGTCTGCGCCGTACCGCCGCATGATGGTCGTCCCGGATCACAAGCACGGTCCGCTCCTCGATCCGGCGCTCCTTTTTTGCCGCCCTGACCGGGAACTCAGACTGCCTGCCCGTTTTCTGTGCACAGCAGAAATCCCTCACCGGGCAGCGGCCGCAGTCCGGCGCTCCGTTCGGCACGCAGATCATCGCCCCAAGCTCCATCAGCGCCTGATTGAACATTCCGGGATTCTTCTGCGGCATCACTGCCAGAAGCTCCCGCTCAAACTCCGCGCGCACCGGCTGCCTCGAAATGTCCCCGCCGTACCCGCAGATGCGGCTGATCACGCGCAGCACGTTTCCATCCACGGCAGGAACCGCCTGTCCGTAGGCGATAGAGGCGATCGCACCGGCCGTGTAGCTTCCGATGCCGGGAAGCTTCAGGAGCTCTTCATATGTATGCGGCAGCTCTCCCCCGTATTCCTCCACGACCAGCCGGGCAGCCTTCTGCATGTTTCTCACCCTGTTGTAATAGCCGAGCCCCTCCCACAGCTTGAGCAGCCGGTCCTCCGGGCAGGCGGCCAGCGCCGCCGCATCCGGCAGCGCCCCGGTAAATCGTGCGAAAAAAGGCTTCACTGCCTCCACCCTGGTCTGCTGGAGCATGATCTCCGAGACCCACACATAATAGGGGGACGGCTTCTCCCTCCAGGGAAGGCTGCGCGCATTCTCTGCAAACCAGGAGAGAAGCGGCCCGGTTATCAGGTTCAGATTCTCTGTGTCCATAAACTGCTTGTTACCTTCCGTATTTCAGTCAGAAATTCACGCGCGGCAGATCCCGCAGCGCAAAAGCAGGCCGCAGACGGGCATTCCCTCCTGCCGCATCTGCACTGCAGGGCGCTTATGTGTACATGATACCACTAACTTTCAAAAAACAAAAGAAAAAATTACGTCGTGATAAAGGTGGAATATCCTTTTCTGCGCAGTTCCGCTTCCATGCGCACGGCATTGTCCAGCTGCCTGAACGCTCCCACCTGTACTTTATAATATTGATCTTCCCGCAGAATATACGCCGGAAAATTCTGCCTCTGCAGCTGATACAGCAGATCCTCCGCATACTCTCTGCGCTGAAACGCTCCCGTCTGCACCCGGTAAAATTTCTCTGTGCCGCCGGATGTCCCGCCTGACACGTCGCCAGATGTTCCGCCTGACACGTCACCCGACGTTCCGCCCGATGCTCCGCCTGTCGTTCCGCCCGATGTGCCGCCCGACGTTCCGCCCGTCTGTCCCATGCCGAGCACTGACAGGATCCCTCCTGCGATCGCATCCGCGATCTCATAGAACTGCCCGTCAAACCGCTGATTGTCCGCCTCCGTGTTCAGGAATCCGACCTCCACAAGCACGGCCGGCATCTTTGTCCTGCGCAGGACGACAAGCCCCGGACGCTCCCGGACGCCCAGAATGCGGAAACCGGTCTGCTCCAGTTTTTCGTTAATTGCCTCCGCAAGCTCCAGCTTTTTTCCGGATTTATCGTACACCAGCGTCTCCACGCCGGAATACTGGTTCGGCTCCGGGCTCGAATTTCTGTGAATGGAGACAAAAAAATCCCCTCCTTCGCGGTTCGCGATCTGCGCCTTCTCGAACGGCGAGTCATACACGTCTTCCGTGCGCGTGTAAGCCACCTCCACGCCATGATCCTCCAGAATATCCCCGACCGCCATTGCCAGCCGGAGCGTATCGTCCTTCTCAAGCCTCCCGTCATATACCGCCCCCGGGTCTGAGCCGCCGTGCCCTGCATCAAGAATTACCTTCGCCATAGAAACTCCTGCACATTCCTTCAGTTCAGAATATGCGCGGGCGCCTCCGCAGGTGACACGCAGGCCGTCACCCTGAAGCCCCTGTGCTCCGGATACTCCCTTACAGCAGAGGCAACATTTCGATCATCTTCGATGCAGTACAGATCCCTCGCCGCCAGATCCCTCTTGAATCACTTTCTTACGGCCTCAGCAGCAAGTGCTTCGGCCTGATCTGAACAGTAGCTGTTCCTGTCACATCCATCCGAAAATACGCGCGTTCTTCTTGACTTCCCTGCTTTAAAGCGATATAATATACAGCGGTTATCCGGGTCGGGGGACTCTTCCGTCCGGACATTACACTGTAAAAAAGCAAGGAGGATGACACAATGAAAAAACAAGTTTTGGCTGCTGCCCTTTCTGTCGCCATGGCAGGATGTATCGCAGGAATGAACGTAAGCGCTGCAGAAGCTCCGTATCATGTAGGTATCTGCCAGCTCGTACAGCATGACGCGCTCGACGCCGCTACCCAGGGCTTCAAGGATGCTCTCGTGGAAGAGTTCGGCGAGGACGGCGTTGAATTTGACGAGCAGAACGCGCAGGGTGATTCCAACACCTGCTCCACGATCGTCAACAGCTTTGTCTCCAACAATGTAGACCTGATCCTGGCAAACGCTACGCCGGCCCTTCAGGCTGCTGTGGCTGCCACCGACACGATCCCGATCCTCGGCACATCCGTTACCGAGTACGGTGTGGCGCTTGGCATTGAGGACTTCGACGGAACCGTCGGCACCAATGTTTCCGGTACTTCCGATCTTGCTCCGCTGGACGAGCAGGCAGCCATGCTGAATGAGCTCTTCCCGGATGCAGAGAACGTGGGACTTTTGTACTGCTCTGCTGAGGCAAACTCCCAGTATCAGGTTGACACCGTAAAGGCAGCTCTCGAGGAAATGGGCTACGCGTGCGAGTACTACGCATTCTCAGATTCCAACGACCTGAGCGCCGTCGTCACAACAGCTTCCTCTGAGTGTGACGTGCTCTATGTCCCGACGGACAACACGGCTGCTTCCAACACTGAGATCATCAACAACATCTGCGCACCGGCAGGCGTTCCGATCATCGCGGGCGAGGAAGGCATCTGCGCAGGCTGCGGCGTTGCCACTCTTTCCATCAGCTACTATGACCTCGGTCTCGGCACCGGCGCCATGGCTGCCAAGATCCTCTCCGGAGAGGCAGACGTCTCTGAGATGCCGATCGAGTATGCTCCGGCTTTCACAAAGAAGTACAATGCAGCTCTCTGCGAAGAGCTCGGCATCACCGTTCCGGACGACTATGTAGCGATCGAGACTGCGGAAGCTGAGGAAGAGGCTGAGACCGAAGCAGCTACAGAGTAAACCCGGATATCCGACAGATAAAACATTTCCATGCATGCATTCCCTTCTGCAGATGCGGAATGCATGGTTCCGGAATACGGATATCTCGCAACTGGCTGACCTTAACAACAGCGGGAAAGGATTTCTCCTCTCTCGCTGTTCTTTTAAAGCCGGAACAGACTGTATGGCATTTCCTGATCAGAGATCCGTGCGGAGGCCGTCCGCGGCGCTGCGCTGATCCCGGATGAGGAAATGCCATGCGCACGCTCATGACTCGTCCGGCTCACAGGAGGATAATACGAATGAATATCATGAATCTCATAAACGCGCTGCCGGGAGCCGCCGCGCAGGGCCTGATCTGGGGCATCATGGCCATCGGCGTCTACATCACCTTCCGTGTCCTGGACGTCGCGGATCTGACTGTGGACGGCACCATGTGTACCGGCGGAGCAGTCTGCGTCATGCTGGTACTCTCCGGCTGGGATGTCTGGCCCGCGATGCTCGTCGCCGCGGCCGTGGGAATGCTGGCCGGGCTGGCGACCGGCATCTTCCACACTTTTATGGGCATACCGGCGATCCTTTCCGGTATCCTCACGCAGCTCTCCCTGTACTCTGTGAACCTGAAGATCATGGGAAAGGCAAATCAGGCGATCAACGTGAGCAATTTTGACCTTCTGGTCTCCCTGCGCTACATCCGCGGCGTGCCCTTCTGGCAGAACACGATCTTTATCGTCGCCGTGATCATCATCGTGCTGATCGCGATCCTGTACTGGTTCTTCGGCACGGAGCTGGGCTGCTCCCTGCGCGCGACCGGGTGCAACCCGAACATGTCACGTGCACAGGGCATCAATACAAATTTCAACAAGGTGCTCGGGCTGATGCTCTCCAACGGGCTGGTCGCATTCTCCAGCGCCCTTCTCTCCCAGTACCAGGGCTTCGCGGACATCAATATGGGCCGCGGCGCGATCGTCATCGGCCTTGCGGCCGTCATCATCGGCGAGGCGATCTTCGGACGCATCTTCCGCAACTTTGCGCTCCGCCTGCTGAGTGTCGCGCTCGGATCGATCCTCTACTATCTGGTGCTCCAGGTCGTCATCTGGATGGGCATCGACACGGATCTGCTGAAGCTTCTGTCCGCTCTCGTGGTGGCGGTCTTCCTCGCATTCCCGTACTGGAAAGGCAGATATTTCTCGAAGCCTGTAAAGAAGGGGGGAACCACAAATGCTTGAACTGAAGAATCTCTACAAAACCTTT
This sequence comes from uncultured Lachnospiraceae bacterium, assembly GCA_947628955.1. GTDB lineage: Bacteria > Bacillota > Clostridia > Lachnospirales > Lachnospiraceae > Choladousia. Next base: position 59,523 of record CANRBX010000006.1, read on the forward strand.
AATCCGGGAACCATCAATGAAAAAACAGCCCTCAACGGGCTCTCGCTGAATATCAAAGAAGGGGAATTTGTGACGGTGATCGGCGGAAACGGGGCCGGAAAGTCCACAATGCTGAACGCCGTGGCCGGCACCTGGCTCGTCGACGAGGGCCAGATCCTGATCGACGGCATCGACGTCACGAAGCTCCCGGAGCACAAACGCGCGATCTATCTCGGCCGTGTTTTCCAGGATCCGATGACCGGCACCGCCGGCACAATGGGGATTGAAGAGAACCTGGCGCTCGCGAAGCGGCGCGGCAAGCGGCGCCTCCTGAAACCGGGCATCACCACCGCCGAGCGGGAAGAATACCGGGAGCTCCTGAAGATCCTCGGGCTCGGGCTTGAGGACCGCCTGACCTCCAAGGTCGGCCTGCTCTCCGGCGGACAGCGTCAGGCCCTGACGCTTCTGATGGCGACGCTCAAGAAGCCGAAGCTTCTGCTGCTCGACGAGCACACCGCGGCCCTCGACCCGAAAACCGCCGCAAAGGTGCTCGAGATCACGGATATGATCGTCAACCGCGACCATCTGACCACTCTGATGATCACGCACAACATGAAGGACGCGATCCGTCACGGCAACCGCCTGATCATGATGATGGACGGAAGGATCATCCTCGACATCGAAGGGGAAGAAAAGAAAAAGCTGACGGTCCGTGATCTTCTCGATCAGTTCGAACACGTCAGCGGCGAACAGTTTTCCAGTGATTCCGCGCTGCTGGGCTGACCTGCGGCCCGCAGCGGCACATCTGATATTGGTTCTGATATTTGTATCTGATCTTCTTATCTGATCTTCCGGCCGCACGCGGGCTGGCAAAGACAGATATCCTGTCACCTTCGGAGGGGCCTTCTCTTCTGTGCGCGGCAGGACGGCAAAATCTCCGCACCCGGGGTTTTACCCGCAGGGAGCGGAGATTTTATGTTCCGGAACATATTTTGAATGATTCCGGTCCGGTGCGCCTTTTGCACGCGTTTTATTTGGAACTGACAGCTGAGATCATATATGCTTTCTGTCCGCCGCAGTTCCTTCGGCGGATGCGCACGAGTCTGCAGAGGAAATATGCCGGTAGCGCAGCACGTTCCATGAGTGCTTTTTCAGCTGCACCCGGGCCTGTCCGTCAGGACAATCCTCGAGCGAACATTCCCTCGGCGTCACGCGGAATTCCTCGTCAAAGCTGTTCACGGCCCAGGGATCGTCGTCGTACAGCTCACGTTTCCCCAGCCCCTTCAGTGGGCCGACCGCGCGGAAATCCAGTTCCAGGAGCACATCCTCCTCCGAATCACAGTTCATCGCAAATACGGTGAGCGCCCCGCTCTCCTGGTCATACACACAGGCGGTCTGAACCGTCTCCTGCAGGCCATGATGCGTCGTCTCGCGCTCCGGCAAATCTGCCGCGCCTCTCAGAACCGTTCCGCGGCCATACTTCGCCACATCCTGAAATACATAGTAGGTCGTCTGGCGGATCGCTTTTCCCTCCGGCAAAGTGGTGATCATCCCGCCCTCATTTACCAGCAGCGACTGGCACGCAATCCTGATGCGGTCTGCATAGTTCAGAAAAACGCAGAGCATTCCGCCGTAAATGACCGCATCCATCTCCCCGAAACTTGCAAAACCGTAGCTCTGGCTCTGGCCGCCCGGGACGGCGCCGGTCTCCGCGATCAGCCCCCACTCATCGAAGGACAGGTACATGGTTTTCCCCGAACGCTTCTTTCCTTTTACAAAGTCGCACGCACTGATGATCGTATCCAGATAATCGCGCAGATCGCGGAAGATAAAGGGAATATCCCCGGCGTCCTCATTCATCGGGTAGAACATCTGCTTACCAGGATGGTAATTGTAATAGCGGTGGATCGAGAGATATTCCACATACTCGTAGCATTCCTCAAGCACCTGCAGGTCCCAGTCCCCGAATGTCCGGTGTCCGATCTCGTTCGTGCAGCTGCCGCAGGCCACCAGCTCGATCGACGGATCGATCCATTTCATCATCTTGGCCGTCTCTTTTGCCTTGCGCGCATACTCCTGCGCCGTGTGCATCTGGATCTGCCACTCTCCGTCCATCTCATTCCCGAGACACCAGGTTCTGATCCCATACGGCTGCAGGACCCCGTGGCTTCTGCGCAGGTCGCTGACGGCCGTACCCTGCCCGACGTTGCAGTATTCCACGAGCTCCGCCGCCTCCGAAGGCGTCCCGGTTCCGAGATTCACCGACATATAGACCTGAGCGCCGCACTCTCCTGCAAACCGCAGAAATTCATTCGCTCCCACCTCGTTCGTCTCAAGGACATTCCATGCCATGTCTTTTCTCACAGGGCGCGTTTTTCTGGGGCCGACTCCGTCCCTCCAGTGATAGCCCGACACAAAATTTCCTCCCGGATATCGGATACCGGTCACACCAAGTTCGCGGATCAGCTCCTTCACATCCTCCCGGAATCCGTTCTCATCCGCAGACGGATGCCCTGGCTGGTAGATCCCATTGTACAGACAGCGCCCCAGATGTTCCACAAAGGAACTGTACATCCGCTCGTCGACTTTGCCAACCGTAAAACTCCTGTCATAAACCACTTTCGCCCGCTTCATCCCTGTCTTCCCCCGTTTCTGTTTTATCGTATCTGTCCCGGGCCGGTATCTGTTCCGGGCCGGTATCTGTTCCGGGCCGGTATCTGTCCCGGGCCGGCGGAACTATTTCTGCCGCCTGTAATAACGGCAGCATTCCCGCCCGGCCGGACAGTTTTTGCTCATCCCGGACGATATTGCCTTATCCCTTGATCCCGGATGAGACCGCGCTGCTGACAAAATATTTCTGGAAGAAAATGTACAGGATCAGCAGCGGCAGAATGGAGATCACAGCCCCCGCGAGCTGCGGCCCGTAATAAAGCGTCGCATGCTCTCCCACAAAGAGAGCCAGCCCTGCCGACAGCGTTCTCATGTTCGTCTCGCTCGTCATCATGAGCGGATACAGAAGATCATTCCAGTTGTTCATCAGGTGGAAAATTCCAAGCGTCATCAGTCCGGGCTTCACAAGCGGAAGCATGATCCTGAAAAAGATCCCGATCTCGCTGACTCCGTCCACGCGCGCCGCCTCTTCAAGTTCCTTCGGAAGGGCCGCAAAATAGGAACGCATCATAAAGATGCCGAACGCCGTGGTCAGCTTCGGAAGGATCAGTCCCGGATACGTGTTCAGCAGTCCGAGGAAATGCGACTCCAGAAAGAGCGGGATCATCATCACCTGAAATGGTACCATCATCGTCAGCAGGATGCAGATGAAGATCACGTTTTTCCCGCGGAACCTGAGCCTTGCAAACGCATAGCCCGACATGGAATCAAACAGCAGTGCAAAGCCGGTCGAGAATCCCGCAAAGATCACGGTATTTTTCAGGTAGTTTCCCATCGGGATCGTTGTAAAAATGCGCTGGAAATTCTTCCAGGTGATCTTTGTCCCAAAGAGAGTCGGCGGATACCTCAGGATCTCCTTTTCCAGCTTGACAGAGCCCAGAAAGAGCCACAGAAGCGGGAAAAGCACGATCACGATCAGCGCCAGCAGTATGGCGTACTTCAGCACCGCGGCCGGAGTAATTTTCATTTTCTTCATCGGCTCTCCTCCTCCGCTTTGAACATCCGGAAATATACCGGCAGGGAAATTGCCAGGATCACGATCAGCATCAGCACGGAGATCGCGGAAGCGTACCCGAGGTTGAACGGATTCGTGAATCCCGTCTTGTAAATATAATAGACAAGCGTTTCTGTCGCGCGCTGCGGGCCGCCTCCTGTCGTGACATACACCTGGTCAAACACCTGGAGGGAACCGATCAGATTCGTGATCAGGCAGAATCCCAGGCTCGGGAGCAGCTGCGGAATCGTGATCCGGAAAAAGCGCTGCCGCTTCGTCGCCCCGTCAATCTCCGCGGCCTCCAGATAGTCAGACGGGATTGCCTGGATCCCCACCACCAGGATCGACATTGTGTAGCCAAAGTTCTTCCAGACCGTCATCGCGATCACCGTTCCCATCGCTGTCTTCATCTCGCGGAACAGGCTCAGATTGCTGATCCCAAACCACTTTTTAAGAAAGTAGGGAACCATTCCGATATTCCCGTCCAGCAGAAGGCTCCACACCACGCCGATCGCCGCCATGGAACAGACTACCGGGATGAAGAAAACACTTCTGGATATTTTGGAGAACAGCGAAGTGCCTGCGATCGCATTCGCGATCAGCAGGCCGATCACAATCTGAAGCGGAACCTCGAGAACCGCAAAGGCCACCGTGTTTTTCAGCGCATTCCAGAAACGTTCGTCTCCAAAAGCCCTGGCAAAATTCGCCAGTCCGTCAAAATGGATATCCGTGAAAAAGATGTCCATGTTCAGCATGGAAATGACCAGTGAGCTGACCAGCGGGATAAACGCAAACAGAAACAAGATGATCAGCGACGGCGCAAGAAATACGTATGCAACCTTATCCTGCCGGTACCAGTATGCCTTAAATTTCTTCAACATGACGATTTCCTTTTTGTGCTAAAGACAATCTGTTCCTCCCGGGCCGCACGCGATCCCTACTCCGCGGCAAGCAGCTCGTCGATCTTGTCGCTTGCGGCCTGCAGCTCCTGTGCCGGGTCCGCGCCTGCGATGACGTTCTCGACCATCGGGAAAAGCGCGTCTGCGTTGATCGTCGCAGCAGCCTTGATCCCGGTTCCAAACGGGACGCCGTAATCTGCGATCGCGGAGAACGCGCTGACGAGCTCGTCCTGCTGAACCTCTTCATCCTCGATAACAGAATTCAGGTACGGCGGGAAGCCATTTCTGAGAGACCACTCCTTGCAGATCTCTGTCGTGTTCCAGTATGCGATAAACTTGTAGGCGGCCGCCTTCTCCTCCTCTGATGTTCCCTTCGGAATACTGAAGCCTGTCACCTCCGAGATGCCGGTCCGGTTCGCAGTTCCGGCCGGGATCGGGGCGATTCCGAAGCTGATCTCATTTTCCTTCAGCCCGTTGACCATCCACGGCCCGTTCACAACCATGCCCAGCTGGCCGGCCATCATCAGGTTGTCCAGGTCGGCTCCCGTCGTGCCCTTCGGGCTGCTCCCGGCATTTACCATCTCCTGAACAAACTGCAGGGAGGCCAGGTTCTCATCCGACACCAGCTCCGACTTCGTCATATCATCTGAAAAGATTTTGCCGCCATTCGAGAGGAACATGGAATCAAACCACGCCACACCGCCGGACACCGGATACCCGAACCCGTAAATATTTCTGTTCGGATCCGCAATCTTCGCTGCAGTCTCCGCCACCTCTTCCCAGGTATCCGGCACTGCCTCTATGCCCGCTTCCTCAAACAGGTCTTTGTTGTAATAGAGATACTGGGTGAACCACTGCATCGGGATCATATACTGATGGCCGTCCACCTGAAAGCTTTCCAGCGCCGCCGGGGTAAAATCATCCTTGTCCGTCCCGGTCACCTCAAAAAAGTCGTCGAGCGGAAGAATGCTCTCCTTGTCCGCATACAGCGCCACATCCATATTCCCCTGCAGCAGAAGCGCCGGGGCCGTTTCCGTTGTGATCGCAGGTGCAAGCTTTTCTGCCAGCGTATCGCCCGGCATGATATCCATCTCGATCGTAATGCCGTCCGGATTCTCTTCATTGAAGCGCGCCACGATCTCCCGCAGGATATCTCCGTCCGATCCTGTGAATGAATTCCAGAACTGGATCGTCGTACCCTCGACACCCTCTGCAGATGCCAGGATACTTCCGCCTCCCGCCAGACATCCGGCCGCCATGACCGCTGCCATCTGTAACGCCAATAATCTTCTCCTCATAAAAATCCCTCCTTTTTTGTTTTGTACACGTGTACATTTCTGAATTTTAAAAAACAGGTTCCTTATGTCCCTGAAAAAATGTGTCTCTCGCAAAATGTTCACGTGTACATTTCTGTGTATTTAAATACTACGACAAAAAAGCGAGTTTGTCAATCTGTTTTCCGTTATTTTGTCAATACCTGCGCAAAATGCAGCGCAATTCGGAGGGGCGCCGCCGGAGGCAGCACGAAAATCGTCGGCGGCCCCGGGCTCACAGAGTCTCTCCCTCCGCCATTTCGTAGAAAATCTCTATCTTTCTCTCAGTCTCTTCCCCCCGGATCAGGCGGATCAAAAGCTCGGCGGCCTTTCTTCCGACCTCTTCCACATGATTGTTCACCGTCGTAAGCTTCGGGGTCAGTCTCTGGATCACGTCAATGCAGTCAAACCCCATCACCCCGAAGTCGGCACACGTTCTGTATCCCTGCTTATTCAGGGCGCTCAGCACCCGGATCGCATAGACATCGCCGGAGCAGAGGAATGCCGGCCGGCCGGATGAGCACTCCATATATTGCAGCACCTCTTCCTCATAGTCGTCCCCCACAATTATCTTCTGCGGAAGTCCCAGCTCCTCCAGTGCCCGGCGGTACCCTTCCGCACGGTGTCTGTGTCCTACGCTCTCATGGGTCAGCTCGCTGCGCAGGGGCGGCGCGACAAACACAATGTCCCGGTAACCCTTCCGCCAGATAAAACGCACAGCGTCCGCTGTCATATTCTCTTCGTCAACACCCACAGACGGAATATCGGTCTCTGGGCATTTCCCGATCACCACCGCCGGGACAGGCAGCTGTTCCAGATATTTCCAAAATGTCTGATCCTGGCTGACCGGCGCGATGATCAGTCCGTCCACACGATGTCCGACCAGCGTCTGCAGCAGTTTTCTCTCTGCCTGCCGGCTGTCCTCATGCAGCGTTATATTCAGCAGGTAGTCATACTCCTTTGCCTTTTTTTCGATCGCATCCAGCATTTTCGGAAAATACTGGTTTTTCAGGTCTACGACGATGACTCCGATGCTCATGCTCTTTCCGCTCACAAGGCTTCTCGCTGCCAGATCCGGCTGGTATCCCAGTTCCTTTGCCGTTTCCAGAATCCTCTGCTTTGTATCGGGCCGGATACTGCCTCCGTGAAGCGCTCTTGTGACAGTCGTCCTCGACACGCCGCATATCCTCGCCAAATCCTTCGTCGTAACTCCCATAACCGAATCTCCCGTTTTTCTGTAAAATACTGCGCCGGATCATTGTCCCTTCCGGACATGCCCCGGCATAGTCCGCCCGCTATCCGAAAAGCACCCGCAGCCCGGACCGTTCCTGAAAATCTTACCACCACAGATAATTTTTTTCAAACCTTTTCCGGAGATCCCTGTGACCGCTTCGCGCTTTCGCGGCGCAGCAGCGCATATCCGGCCGCGATGAGCAGAGCCCCTCCCGCCGTCATTCCTGCCATCTCCGCCGCGGAATAAGACTCCTTCGCAAGAAACGGAAGCACACGCCCGAGCGCCTCCGGGTCCTTCATGCCGACGACCGATATCATATTGTTCAGGAAATGCAGCGCCATCGTCACGCAGATGCTCCCGCCCTTCCAGACAATGACAGCAAAGCCGGCTCCGAGCAGAAAAGTCGGCAGAAGCTTCAGAAGGCTCATGTGGAACGCGGCGAACACCAGCCCCGAGATCAGAGCCGCCCAGACGCAGCGCTCCGGCTTTCCTTTTCTGCCGGAAAAATGCTCCCGCAGGCTCCCGAATAAAAATCCCCGGAACAGAAGCTCCTCCCCGACTGCCGGCAGGACCGCGATCACCAGGATCAGAAGCGGCAGAGACTGCACCGTGATCGGAGCAAATGCGTTTTCCAGATTCTGCAGGCTCTCCGGCAGGAGACGCATCAGCGCCATGCCGGAGGCGAGCCCCAGCAGATACGTCCCTGCATACAGGATCAGCCCGCCCGCGCAGGTCAGGACAGACGGCCTTTGCAGGCTGTACAGCGTGCGCACATCAGATCTCATATACCAGACGACCAGAAGAGGCACCGCTAGGATCAGCAGCTGGTTCACGATCGTGCCCGCAAACGCATCCCTCACGGACACCGCAGAGCCGACATAGAGAAGCAGCAGGAGCAGCGCCGTGATGCTGATGATGAGGTCGCCGATCCCCGGCACCGTGCCGCGGCGGATCTCCGAGCGCCGCTGGAACAGCCGCAGTCCGTGGAAGCCGTCAGAAAACAGGACATCCTCACTGTTATACAGTCTGGCCAGGATCCAGATCAGCGCGATGCTGTAGAACAGATTCACCACGATCGATACGAGGATCAGCCCTGTCTCGGGTTTCTGTGCGAGGATCTGTTTTACCATCAGTGATATATTTACAACAGGGATCAGCGCCGTCCGGCCGTCCAGCTCCACCGACGGCAGCATGGCCGACATCGACGCAAACATCACGACAAGAAGCACCGGCGTCACATAATTGTTCGCCTCCTTGAAGCTTCTGGCAAACAGGCAGAAGCACATGCACAGGGCGGTCACCAGCAGCGCCGTCACGAGCAGCGCGGCCACAAACAGGGGAAGCGCCCTCAGGACCGCTGAAAATGAGAATCCCTGAAGCTCTTCTGCCAGCTCCGGCGACAGTCCGAACATCAGAAACAGCACGGAGCCCCCGAGGGACAGAAGCGAGAGTACCGCCGTAACGCAGGCGAACAGCGATACGGATATGAATTTGCTGAGGATCATCTGGAAATTTGTCACCGGAAGCGTCAGGAGCGTCTCCAGCGTGCCCCTCTCCTTCTCCCCCGCCGTCGCGTCGATCGCCGGATAAACTGCCCCCAGTAGGATCGTGACGATCAGGATCATCCCGATGCTGCCCCCGATGTCCATGCCGAAGCTCTCCGAGACAGCCGCCTGATCCTCCAGCTCCCATTCGACTGGATGCAGGAAATCTTCGCTCAGGCCCTCCGCGTGCAGGTTTTCCTCCAGCAGCTGATCCCGGTACATCCCGAGCAGCTCTTCCATCGTCTGTCCGGCAGAGTAAGACGCCTGGTCCGAGGATGTATAGAGAACGGTCACATGCCGGACGCCGCGCTTATTCTGCGAGATCTCCAGCCAGGCGTCCGCCCCCTCCTTCACACTCTCTTCTCCCGCCTTCTCCGGGACAAAGGAGAGCAGGCCATCCAGCTCTTCCTCATTCTGTTCATACAGCTCCTGCAGTGCGCCGGCGACATCCTGGTACTCTGCGGAATACCCCACCGTGTGGACGACGTCCTCCTCCGAGCGCAGGATCATCGTGAAAAGCAGGGACATGCCGATGATGATCAGCGGGTACAGAAGAACCGGCACCACGATCATCATCACAAGCGTTTTCTTATCGCGCAGGATGTCAAGTACCTCCTTGCGCACCAGCGTCCTGATCTGTCTCATGCGGACGCACCTCCTTCCATGTCTGCACGGTCCTTCCCCTCCAGATAGCCCTCGTAGACAGCGTGGAATGCCTCGCGCAGGCTGTCCTTCCCGGTCTGTCTCATCAGGTCGGCCGGCGTTCCCTGTGCCGCGATCCTGCCGTCGCAGATCATGCAGATCCGGTCGCAGAGAAGCTGTGCCTCCTCCAGATAGTGCGTGGAATACAGGACGGTCTTTCCCCTGTCCTTCTGTTCTCTCATAAAACGGATGACGGCCTCCGCGCTCAGGACATCCAGTCCGAGCGTCGGCTCATCCAGAATATAATTCTGCGGATCGGCCATCAGGCACCGCGCGATCGACGCGCGCTGTGTCTGTCCGGTCGAGAGCTTTTCGATCCGGTTATCCAGAAATCCTTCCATATTCAGCACACGGGAAATCTCTTCCGTCCTGTCTCTGATCTGCTCTCTGTCAAGCCCGTACAGCTCCCCGAGGAAGCGCAGGTATTCGCGGATGGAAAAGCGCGGGTACAGCTTCGTGTTGCCGGAGAGATAGCCGATCGCCGCCTTCTGGCGGGCCTCCCCCTCTATCACGCGGCCGTCTGCGTCCGTCAGACGGATGCTCCCGCCCGTCGGCGTCATCAGCCTGCCGAGCATCCGCAGCAGCGTCGTCTTGCCGGCCCCGTTCGGCCCCAGGATGCCGACGATCTCCCCCGGGCGTGCCTGCAGCGATATGTGGTCCACAGCCAGGAACGGCTCCTTCACGGTTCTGCGCCCTCTGCGCACACTGCGCTCAAATTGTTTGCATAATGCCTCCGCCTCTATCATATCCGTATCCCTTTCATTTCTTCTCTAATTCTTCTCTAGTCTTCTCTATTCTTCTCTATTCTTCTCTAGTCTGCCTGGTCGTCCTCCCAGAACAGCTCATCCAGGCTCCTGCCCAGCACGCGGCAGATTGCGCGGCAGAGCCGGATCGTCGGATTGTAGTCGCCCTTCTCGATCGCGCTGATCGTCTGGCGCGACACATGCACCGCATCCGCGAGCTCCTGCTGCGACATGTCAAGCAGCGCGCGGGCTGCCTTCAGCCTCAGATTCTTCATGAGTCCTCTCCCTCCCGCGAACCGCACATTATGTGCTTCACCAGAAGCTCCGCGGCGATCACAAAGAGCATGGCGGCGCAGAACAGGTTAAGGCCCGGCAGGCCCATTATGCCGTTCTCCGTCATCTCCCCGGCCACAGCCGCCCGGACGGCAAGGACCAGGTTCCCAAGTCCTGCGACCGCGAGCACGGCCATCACGCACGGGCGGTTCTCATTCAGGGCGAAGTACGCGTCATGCCAGATGCAGTAGCAGGCATGCACCATCACTGACAGGACCACGATCAGGCCCATGGCGGCCACAGCGCTCAGCGGAAGCCTGGAATACCTCACAGAGAGAACCCCATATACCGCATTGCAGAACATAAACGTAAAGAAACCGTATTTGTACCCCTTTCCCCTGGCGGCCACCTGCCTCTCATCGTACTCGCGGGCACAGCGGTCCGCCTTTGTGAGCCACAGAAGGATCATGGTCAGAAGAAGACCGGTCAGCAACCCCGCCAGCAGCCCGAACATCACTTCAGAATCTCTGCTCATTTCTTTATCCGCACTCCTTTCTCATCCTGCCGCCGATCTGCTCTCCTGCCTTTCGCGGCTTGTTTTTTCTGTTTTCTCTTCCTCTTTTCTTCTTTCTTTTCTCTTCTTTTCTTCTTTCTGTCTTCTTTCTCTTCCATCGGCCCGGCGTTCAGCCGTCATTCGTCCCCGGCCTGTTGTTCAATCTGCCCTTCTTTTCTCTATATTATATTCTCCATGTCATTTCGTCAACTATATTTTACATAATATACGATAAAAATAACTGCCTCCGGGCGGACACCCTTAAAGGGATAAATAAAAGGCAGGGCATTGTCTGCAAGCTTGTCCCTCTGCCGGAAGAAGGCGGAATTGGAAGCAGTACGGATGATATACTTCTGATTACAGGGGCCGCTGCCGTCAAAACTCCAGGCTGTCCATATTCAAAAGGAAATATTTCATTCCCATGATCACAAAACCTTCTTCATTTCTCCAGGGCTTCCTGGTTCCGCCGACAATGATGATCTTCTTGAAAGAATCCGGAATACTGCGCAGTGAATAAAGCTCCTGGGTCTGCTTTTCTTCTGAGCTCATATCATATGCGGACTGAATGTAATATCTCCGGCTGCCCTGATTTGCCACGAAATCAACCTCCGTCTGTTTACGGACATGTCTGCCTTCTTTATCCCTGCCGAAAACTTCCACAACCCCCACATCAACATTATAACCGCGAATCAGCAGCTCGTTGTAAACGATATTCTCCATGATATGGGTGGGCTCCTGCTGGCGGAAATTCAGCCGGGCATTTCTAAGCCCCAGATCCGTAAAGTAGTATTTCAGATTTGCGCCAATATATTTTCTGCCCTTAATATCATAGCGGCAGGCCTTCGAGATCAGGAAAGCCTCTGCCAGGCAGTCAATATGCCTGGAAATCGTTTTATTGGTATAGGTCATCTGGCGCTCGCTGGCGAACGTATTTGCAATCTTTGAGGGATTGGTTGGCGCGCCGATCGCGGAGGCGAGCACGTCAACCAGGATACCGATCTCATCCCCATTTTGAATTTTATTTCTTTCAATCACGTCTTTTAGATACACGTTGGCAAAAATATTCCTCAGATATTCCGCCTTCTGACGTTCGCTCCGAAAGCCCGCGACTTGCGGAAGACCGCCATAAGTCATATAGTCCTCCCAGGCATCGTCATAATCGCCGTCATAGACAGAGTAAAATTCGGCAAAAGACAGAGGATAAATCCTGACTTCATCTCCTCTGCCGCGGAATTCCGTCACAATGTCGCTGGAAAGGAATTTCGAGTTACTGCCGGTTACATATACGTCTATATTGCCCATACGGAGCAGACTGTTCAGCACTTCTTCAAAGCGCGGCATGTACTGCACCTCATCCAGAAGAAGATAATACCTGCCGTCGTCCTTCGCGGCATCCTTGACATACTGATAGCATACCTTCGGATCCCTCAGCTTTTCATTCTCAATGCCGTCCAGCGCGATCTCAATGATATGAACCGCATCAACACCATTCTCCAGCAGATATCTCCGAAAGATGGTAAAAAGTAAATACGATTTCCCGCATCTGCGGATGCCGGTGATCACCTTTATCATCCCGTTATCTTTTCGTTCAATCAGCTGCTGCAGATAAATATCTCTCTTAATCTCCGTCATAGCATTCCTCATTTCTGTGCATTTACGCATTTTTTAGTAATGATATTTTATCGCAGAGCATTTCAGGTTTCAAGTCCCTTTCCTGGATTACAAACGGGAATCTCGGATTACAATCGACAAAAAATAACTGCCTCCGGGCGGATGCCCTTAAAGGTCCTGCCGGAGACGCCTGCCCCCGCGGCTGTCAACTGAATGACACTACGTCTGAGACCCGGTTTCCATGCCAGACAGAGAGCTTTCACTCGCCGGAGGGCCCGGTAAATCGTATTCTGATGTCGCAGATCTCCGCGTGCGTGCCGACGCGCATATCCGGCCCGAAGACCCCGACGCCGGAGGTGACGATGCTGTGCATACTGTCTTTTTGCAGATACCCGCAGGAGTTCTCCCAGACAAGCCCGGAAATCAGGTTCGCCGGAAAGAGCTGTCCGTCGTGCGTGTGACCACTCAGATCCACGTCCACCCCGGCGTCTGCAAGCTCCTGAAGCTCCCGCGGCTGGTGGTCGATCACCAGCACCGGCTTCGTCAGATCCAGGCCCTCCGTGATCTCCTCCGGGGTTTTCCGCACGTCTATCCCCCTGCCGGGGCGCTTTGCGTCGGGCCGCCCGTACAGATAAAAGCTGTCGTCGATCAGCACGTATTCATCCCGCAGGAGGCGGATATCCGACCGCTCCAGAAATTCGTCCATCTCCGGGTCGCTGACCTTCTCTTTGCTTTTCCCTCCGAAGGTAAAACCGGCCAGGATCTTCTCCTCGATATCGTGGTTCCCGTAGCACGCATACACGCCGTACCTGCTTCGGATCCCGCGCAGGATCGCGGACAGGCGCTCCGGGTCCTCCAGCGCCTCGTATTCGTTATCAAAAATGTCGCCTGCGATCACGACCAGATCCGGGTCAAGCGCGTTGATCTTCCCGACCATGCGCTCCATGCGCGCGCACCCGATATTATAGCCAAGATGCAGGTCAGCGGCCAGAACCACGCGCAGAGAGTCCAGCCTTCCGCCGTCCTTTCGGACCTCGATCTCATATCCGGCCGTGCGGATCGCTCTGACGTTAAGGACGCCGTAAAGGCTGATCCCTGCGATGACAAGAATGCACAGCGCGCCTCCAAAAACAAACATCCTGCGGGAGCAAAGCCACGCCTGGTCGATCCAGCTGTAGCGGCGCAGGACCAGGCGGATCACATCGGCGATCACAACGGCAAGAACCATGTACAGAGTCACTCCGAGCCAGTAGTTGCCGATCCGCTTCATCAGACGCCCCGCCGGCCCCGGAGGCATCAGGAATCCTGCCAGCATGGACAGGGCAAAAAAGGCGTAGACGGCCCCTACGGCGAGGCTGAGGCGCAGCCCGTGCAGGATCGGATGGCAGGCAGCCATCCACCTCATAAGCCATCTGAAAACATAGAGATTCACCAGAATATACAGCGGAAGTAAGCACAGGGCGATCATCTTGCGTTCCTTTCTGTCTTTGCAGTGCCTCACGGTCCGGCACCATTTAAAGTGACTTTATTTTACTATCCTGAAAAATATTTTGCAACCATTCTGAACACGATGACGTGCTGCCGCCGGTTTTTTCGTTAATCCTCAGAATATTCAGTCTATTCAAATATGCTATTTTTATTGAATATTCTTTTTTTCTGTGATAAACTTAAAAGAAAACCGTACAAAAAAGAAGGGATCCATTCATGGAAGCTGTCATGCATATCCGGCAAATATGGGGGGAAGTCCGGCTTCCTCTGCTCTGTTTCGAAGTGAAGCAGGGGCATTGCGCGCCCGTTTATCAGAATCCGGCTGCTGATGAATTGTGTCCGAAAGGCACTTCCCTTTTGGAGTGTCTGAGCCCGGAAGAAGCCTCTGAGCTTCTTGCGCAGGCTGCAGCCTTCTCCAACAAAGAAGATCCGCTCTTCTGCCACATCCGCAGGGATGTCTATTCCGCGGTGTTCTTCCGGTGGGAGGAATACTGTGTCTGCATCCTGCACGATGTGAGCAGTTATTACCGCAATATCCGCAGCCAGCTGGACGACGCCGTCATGGCAAGCCAGGCCAAGACAAATTTTCTCTCTGAAATGTCACATGATATCCGGACTCCGATGAATGCGATCATCGGTATGACCGATATCGCCCTGATGGAGAAAGACACTCCTCCCAGGATCCGGGAGCATCTGAACAAGATCAAAACCGCCTCTGACCATATGATGTCGATCATCAACGAAGTGCTCGACATGTCGCGCATCGAGAGCGGAAGGATCCTTCTGCAGCCGGAGGAAGTCGAGATCGCGGATCTCCTGCATGAGATCCTGATCGTGGCCAGGCCGCAGGCAGACGCCAAAAACCTGCACTTCCAGCTTGAGATCGGGCGCATCGACCATGAGCGGATCATAGCGGACGCCCTGCGCTTCAAGCAGATCTGCCTGAACCTGCTCTCCAACGCCATCAAGTTCACGCCGGACGGAGGCAGCGTGACCCTGTTTATGGAGATCACAAAGACCGGCAGCGACACCGCCCTCATGAGCCTCTATGTGAAGGACAACGGCATCGGGATGAGCCGGGAGTTCCTCTCCCGCGTCTTCATGCCCTTTGAGCGCGAGCAGAGCCTGACGATCAGCAAGATCCAGGGCTCCGGCCTGGGCACGGCCATCGCCAAAAATCTTGTCGAGCTGATGGGCGGACGGATCTCTGTCGAGAGCGAGGCCGGAAAGGGCAGCTGTTTTTCCCTGGAGATTCCTTTCAAAACCGCCGACTCACATTTTGATACATACCGCAGCGCCCTGTGCTCCCGGAGGATCCTGCTTCTGGACAGCTCGGAAAGCCAGGCGAAAACGATCACCGAGATGGCCGAAAACATCGGTCTCACCGTGGACTGGGCCAGACTGCCCCAGCAGGCCGTCTTCTATATCAACGAGGCGGATCTGTCTGATTTCAGTTATTTCGCGTTTCTCACCGTGGAAAAGCAGGAGGATGCGGATCTGATCTCCTTCCTTCCGGAGATCCGCCGGCGGATGGGAAGCGATTTTCCGATCCTTCTCCTGGCGGACAGCGACTGGACGCAGACCGAGTATCTGTTCACGCGCGCCGGGGTGGACGCATTCATTCCTCTTCCGCTGTTCCGCAGCCGGCTCTACGCCGGGCTGTACTCCTTCACCGAGCAGGGCAGGTCCGAGCATGAGATCGAGGCCGCCGGGATCCCGCACCATTTTGAGGGCAGGCGCATCCTCCTGGTGGAGGACAATGAGCTGAACCGCGAGATCGCCCAGGCGCTGCTCGGGATGACCGGCATGATCATCGAGACTGCCGCGGACGGGCAGGAGGCTCTCAACATGTTCCAGGACAACCCGCCCTATTACTATGACCTGATCTTCATGGATATCCAGATGCCGGTCATGAACGGCCTTGACGCCACCAGGGCGCTGCGCAGTCTGCCGCGGGCGGACGCCGCCGAGATACCGATCATCGCAATGACGGCAAACGCATTCGTGGAGGACGTCCGGAGATCCCTCGACGCCGGGATGAACGCGCACGTTCCGAAGCCTCTCGACATGGATCTCGTCTTCTCATGTCTCGAGCGTTTTCTGGGAGGTGATCCGCTGTGAAGCCCTACCAGGAAAGATACATCGAGAATCTGAAGCTTGTGATGTCGCTGTCCGATTTCTCCGCGGATACCCCGGGGGACATCCCGCTTTTTATCGAAGAGCGCAAAAGGAAGAACGGACAGATCCGTCAGATCATCGCCGAGAATACGGAGAGCCTGCGCCGGAATCTCATGCCGCTTCTCGACAACATCGTGTCCGCGCCGGAGGACGAGATCCGGGAGCTGGAGGATTTCGCCTCGCATCTGATGCAGGGCGCCAGACAGCTTGACCTCGTGCTGAATTACATGATACGCAGCGCGCTCGTCAGCTACGCCAGAATGCACGAACAGCGGGACATGCTGATCCGCCAGCTTTACCACACCGGGATGGCCCTGTTTTACATGCAGCAGATCATCCGCCTTGCCGACAGGAACGACTACAACTGGAGAATGAGCATGATGTTCGGCGAGGCCGCGGCCTTCATAAAGAAATACGACGAGATCGAGCTCCCCGAGACAAGAGGATATATCCACCGCTCCATGGCAAATCTCGTGCTTGCATACAACTGGAGCGACCCCTGGGAGGCCGGGCAGAAAACCCGCGCGATCCGCAGGTCTTTTCAGGTGCTGACCGATCCCGTTTACCATGAGAAAACGCCTTCCCTCCCGTGGGACGTTTTTATCTATAAGAGCCATCAGGAGCGCACGACCGCAATGATACTCCTCCGCAGGGGGAATGCGGATCCGGAGATCGTGCGCGAGGTCATGCAGTCCGCCGAATTCATCTGGAAAAAGCAGATGAAGGACAGCCAGGAACGCGGAGTGCGCCCCTCTGCCCGCTGGATCCTCGAATACGACATTGCCCTGTACCACTGCGGGATCCACACGCTCCCGCAGCTTCTGCAGCGCATGGAGGAGGTCTACCTGGACCAGGACGACAGCGATTTCTCGGAGAGCGGGATGTGGGGCAACGTCCTGCTGCCCGCCTTTTATTCGGAATACATGCACTTTGACCCTCCAATGATCCGGAACAAAAAGACTTTCATGCTCCATATGTACCGCCGTATGGTGGAGTACGTGCGGAGGGTGCCGAACGGCCGGCTCAACAGCCTGCTGGTCTCCAATCTTCTGGACGGGTTCAACACCTTTATCGAGTACCCGGACGGCATCTCTGCGAGGGATTTCCTGATCAATCTCGTGATCTGCCGCGACCCGGATATCTATGTGTACCTCCAGCTGACCGCGGACACCTCGCAGATGATCATGCAGGCCGCGCTGGAACAGATCCCGGAGCAGCTCGTCGGCGTGCTGTCCTGCAGCGACATCGCTGAGATCCAGAGCCGCCGCCGGGAGATCCTGCAGTTCACATATGAGTGCGGCCTGCTGCACGACATCGGGCTCTTTCTGTTCGGCAGCCTTGTCACCATGGCGGCGCGCTCACGGTTCGAGGAAGAGCAGAAAATGTATCACTACCATGTGAATGCAGGAAAGCAGATCCTCTCGCGCTGCCAGTCCACGAGGGTCTATGTGCCCGCCGCCCTCGGGCATCACCGCTACTACAATGAAAAGGGCGGCTATCCGGAGGAATACCGCAGGGCCGATGATCCGAACGTGCAGGTGACGGACATCGTCGCGATCGCGTCCTGTATGATCGGCCTGACCAACGCCAAGTTCAACCAGAACCGCCTCGACCTGCCGTTTTCGGACGCGCTCCAGAGCATCCTGGACCGGGCCGGGACAAGGTTCTCCCCCGTATTCACGGCGCTCCTGCCGGGCCTCCGCCCGCAGCTGGATGCCTACATGGAAACCGCCGCGATACGCGCCTACGAAAAGGCCTTCGAGCTGCTGCAGGGGTAGCGGAATCTTTCGTTCAAAAAAGGGGACCGCTGCGGGAGGCTCCGGTATCTATCTCCGGACAAGTCCTCCTGCAGCAGTCCCCTGACTGTTCTGTTTTTATATGATCTGTTTTACTGTCTGATCTGCCTTTTGTGCAGATCTGTTTTTTATGCGGATCCGCTTTTTGCGCGGACCATTTTTCACAGATCCTTTTACAGATCCGCTTTTATGCGATCTTGCTCTTCGCCAGCTCCGCAAGTGTTGCAAAGCCCTCCGCGTCATTCACGGCCATGTCTGCCAGCACTTTTCTGTTCAGCTCCACGCCCGCCAGCTTCAGTCCGTACATGAACCTGCTGTAGGAAATCCCGTTCAGACGTGCGCCCGCATTGATACGTGCGATCCAGAGCTGCCTGAACTGGCGCTTTCTCTGCTTGCGTCCCTCATATGCGCTGGTCAGCGCGCGCATCACAGACTGCTTCGCGATCCTGTACTGCTTTGATCTGGCGCCTCTGTAGCCCTTCGCCAGCTTTAATACTCTGTTATGTTTTTTCTTAGCGTTCAAACCGCCTTTAATTCTTGCCATGTCTCGTCTCCTCCTTCGCCTCTTCTTATAAATACGGTAAGATCTTCTTCATGTTCTGAGCATTCGTCGCATCCGTGATGGTAGCATGTCTCAGATTTCTCTTTCTCTTCGCAGACTTTTTGGTCAAGATATGGCTCTTATAAGCTTTGTTCCTCTTCAATAACCCGGTTCCTGTCTTCTTAAAACGTTTTGCAGCTGCTCTGCTGGTCTTCATTTTCGGCATTTTGTCGTTCCTCCTTGTATTCTGAATTACTGAATTACTTCTTTTCCGTCAGGAATATGGTCAGGCTCCTGCCCTCCTGCTTGATTGGTTTGTCGATGACTGCGATGTCGGCAAGCTCCTTTGCGAAATCCTCGAGGATATGCCTGCTCGCCTGCATGTGCGCCATCTCTCTGCCGCGGAAACGCAGACTGATCTTTACTTTGTTACCCTTTGAAATGAATTTCTTAGCGTTGCCAATCTTCGTGTTCAAATCATTCACATCAATGTTGGGTGATAACCGGATCTCTTTGATCTCTATCGTCTTCTGTTTCTTTCTGGCCTCCTTCTCCTTGCGGGCCAGCTCATAACGATATTTTCCATAATCAATAATCTTGCACACCGGCGGCTTTGCCATCGGGGCAATCTTAACCAGATCGAGCTCTGCTTCCCTTGCAAGCTTCAGCGCATCCCTGGCCGACATGATTCCCAGCTGCTCGCCGTTCTCACCGATCAGGCGCACTTCGCGGTCTCTGATTTGTTCGTTGATCATTAATTCGCTAATGGTACTACACCTCCATAACATTGATATAAAAAGAGTGGATAACAAATTTATCCACTCTTCTATCCTCACAAAACAACGTCTTCCAAAAAGAATCCGTGCCTGAAACCGATATGAACCGCTGGTCACCGCATGTGCCAGGGTGAGAGTGGACACTCTGCTTTCCTGTTTCCTACAACCTTGGTAATCTTAACACACATGGTTCCGCTTGTCAAACGGTTTTTTCATCTGTTTTCGCCACCGGTTTTTTTCGGTTTTTTATCGATTTTTTATCGAATTTTTTATTAGTTTTTAATTGATTTTTTATTGGTTTTCGCCGTCTGTCTTCGCGTCGTCAAATGTGACGCACTCTGTCTCGTCACAGCTGCACGCCGCCGCGCCCGCGATGTCCACATGATCCGCATGGCAGGCGCAGGAGTCATTGTACCTGCAGCTGACCGCCTCGCACTTGATGTCGATCTCCGAGGACGGACTGCCGACCGAGCTCTTTGCGCTCTCCCTTCTGCGCTCCTGAAAGCTCGCGCAGCATGTGTCCTGGCAGACTTTTGCCTCCCCGCCTCCGACCTTGATATCACCCTTTCCGCAGTACATCGCGTTATTATAAACGCAGTTCTGCGCGGAACAAACTAAAGCTGGCATCTTTTTCTACCTCCTGTTTTTATGATATTGGGGTCAAATGATGCCATACGGATTGCTCCGTGCTACGCACTCCCACAATCCTGCCCAACATTCGGAATTCATGGGGCCCCTGCCCCACTTCTTCCTCATGTTCGGGCGGGTCATTAAGTCATAAAACCACTTTTGCGCAAGCGCATCGTGGTTTATGACTTTTGACCCTGGCATCATTTTATGATAAGAGGTAGTATCTGCAGTTTCACGCAGAATATACAGGGATGCCGGATCCGGGCAATATCCCGCGGCGCTTAATTCGTGCGGATCTCCTGCCGCATGAAGCCGATATACGAGCCGCCGAACGCGATCAGCATCAGCGCTGCCAGGCCGGTCAGATGCGGCCATACCAGCAGCAGGCTCTGTCCCAGGCTCAGATATCCGCTGACCGCGCCGACGAGCTGATCCATCGTCACGATATTGACGGAGCGGACCGTCGGATTCATGATCGTGGACACGGCCTCACTGTACAGGTAGTACGGGGAGATGCGGTTCAGCCCCAGCTCCAGCGTGTAGTTGTTGTAGGAATTGACCAGTGCTCCATAGGAGTCATTTACCGGATACACCGCGTTCGCGATGATGCCTGACACAAGGCTCATGAAAATCGCAAAGAAAATCCACAGCGCGATCGAGGCGAGCGCCGAGGTCGCCGCGTGCCGGCAGACGATCGAGAACAGGATCGCCAGCGCGAGCCAGAACGCCACATATATCACGGTAAAGGTCAGGAAGATCAGAATACGCCAGACCTCCTCCCCGGTCGGCTTGATCCCGGTGCACAGAACCCCGACCGCCCCAAGTGCGATTCCCATTGTGTAAATGATGGACGCGATCACCGCCGCACCCGCCAGAAACTTTCCGATGATAATGGAATCCCGGTAGATCGGCTGCGATACCAGGCGGTTCAGCGTGCCGCTCGCCCGCTCGCTGTTCACCGCGTCGAATCCGAGGGCCAGCCCGATGATCGGCCCAAGCAGCGCGATGAAGGACATGAACGACGGAATCGAATTTCCGCTCGCCGTGTAGAGGCTCAGGAACAGAAAGCTGCTGTCCGACGCCTCGCCGAGCACGGAGGCCGCCCCATACAGGCTGGCAAAGCTGGTCCCGCCGATCAGAAGCAGCAGAATCAGGAAGCGTTTGCTCTTCAGGTGATCTGCAAACTCCTTGTGAAACAGGGCGCTAAGCCCTGTCATTCCTCTGACCCGCGCCTTTCTTTCCGTGCTTCCGGCCGTGTTTTTTACCTTTTTCATAGCTATCTCTTTCATCACTCTGTCCCGCCTTTTCAAAATAACGTCTGTAGATCTCATCCAGATCGCCGCCCCGCTGATGCAGATGCAGGATCGTATAGTCATGTTCGCCGAGGAATTTCGTCAGCTGTCCGCGGATGTCCTGCCTGGAAGTGATCAGGAAGGTATTCCCCTCCTTCTGGATATTCTCCACGCCCTCCTGCTGATAAAGCATCCCAAGCAGCCGGTCGTCGCAAGGATGGACATTGATCTCCAGAAGGAAGCTCCCGTCCCTGCGGATCTGCTCCTCCAGCTCGGGCAGAGTGCCGCTCGCGATCAGCCTTCCCTCCACGAAAATCCCCACGCGGTCGCAGACCTGCTGGATCTGGTGCAGCTGGTGCGAGGAGATCAGGATCGTCCTTCCGTCCTCCACCGAGAGCTCCCGGATCAGGTTCAGAAGCTCCCGCATCCCCTCCGGGTCAATGCCGAGCGTCGGTTCATCCATGATGATGATCTCCGGATCCTTGATCAGCACGTCCGCAACTCCGAGTCTCTGCCGCATGCCTTTTGAGTAGGTGCCTGCGCGCTGGTCCGCGGCCTCCGTCATGCCGACCCGCTCCAGCAGGCGGTCAATGCGCTCCTCCAGCTCCTGCCCGGAAAGCCCGTTCAGCCGCCCCGTAAAGCGCAGGTTCTGTCTCCCCGTCATGTCCGAGTAGAACCCGACATTGTCCGGCAGGTAGCCGACGATTCCCTTCACATCGAGCGGATGGCGTGCACAGTCCAGGCCCTCGATCAGCGCGGTCCCGGCTGTCGGCTCCGTCAGCCCGAGCAGCATCAGGATCGTCGTCGTCTTGCCGGCTCCGTTGGGCCCGAGCAGGCCGAATACCTCGCCTTTGCGGATCGTGAGATTCAGATCGTCGACCGCAGTCTTCGCACCGTACCGCTTCGTCAGGTGCGAGATCTCAATTACATTTCTGCTCTCTTCCGCCATACTCACCGTCTCCCATATCTCTTAAATATAACTGCCAGCCCGCAGATCAGCACTACGATCACCGCGATCGCCGCAATGCCCCAGGTCGTCGACGTCTTCACCGACACACGGAAATCCGCGCTCGCCGAGGTCTCGCTGTTGCTGATGCTGATCGAAGTCACGTAATCGCCGGTAACCGCATTCTCACACGGCTTCACATAAGCCGTCACTTCCTTCGTCGCGCCCGCCTCCAGCACGTCGATCGAGGACTCGCTGAAGCTGACCTCCCAGTCTGTCGGCGCCGAGGACGTCAGATTCAGGTTTGTCAGATCCACGTTGCCATTGTTCGTAACGCTCAGGGTCACGGAAGATTCCTTATTTTCATATGCGTCAAAGCTCAGCCGCCCGTCCGGCGTAGAGAGGGCCAGGTCATATGTACCGGTGATCTCCACGGTCAGATCCAGGGACAGCGTATCGTTCGCGGAGACAGCCGCGCACGGAATCGTATACTCTCCCTTTTCCACGTTTTCCGGGGGCACGACACCGACGGTCAGTCCCTGGCTGCCGCCCGCGTCCACAGAAAGGCTGGCGACATTCGCGCTCTCACCCGACGGCACAAAGGTCACTCTCCAACCGGACGGGATCTCCGCGGAGAGGCTGTAGGTCTGGTTGGTGCTGCGGTTGTTCACGATCGTCGTCTCAAAGCTGAACGATGTGCCGGACATGCCCTGCTGCTGCGGATACTCTGACGTAAAGGCGCTCTGGCCGCTCTCCTCCTGGCTGACAGTCACTTCAAGATCCAGCGTGTCTGAGCCGCCCTCTCCGGCATCCGCCTCGAGTTCCAGCTCATATGTGCCCTCTTCCGCCTCCGCCGGAACGCTCAGGCTGAACTGCGCATCAACGCCCTCGTCATCCGCATTTCCGTCAGCGGCTCTCACATGTACCTTCGTGATATCCTTATTGTTCCCGCGGAAGTACCCGCTCCATCCATCCGGCACCGAGACTGCCGAGAGCGCAACGTCGTACGCTTCCCCGTCCAGGCTGACAAAATCAAGCGGGAAGCTGACGGTCTCGCCTGCCTTCACCGTGATCCCCGGATAATCTGTACTCATATCGATTCCCGGCGATCCGAATGTGCCAAGGGGAGTGTTCTCCGCCTCCTCCGCACACACCGGCATACATCCCGCAGCCCCTGCAACCAGCAGCGCTGCCGCGACCGCTCCTATTCTTCTGTTCCAAATTCTTCTGCATTTCATGATATACATGCCCCTTTCCATCGTTCTCCTGCAGGCGCTGCGGCCGGAGCTGTTTCTCCGCCCGCGGGTTTCTCTCCCCTGCAGCTATGGAAAATATAGTCCGCTTTTGTGTCCCGATCTTGTTCACTCTGTGTTCACTTCGTGACGATTCTGTGAAAAAAGTGTGAAGAAAATGCCGCAGTTCCCCGGCCGGATTTTCGATGTGTTTTCCGGAAGCACCTGCTTGTTTTCCGGGAAAAACGCGCCAAAAATCACCGGCCGGCCAGACTGCGGCACAGAACGTAAGGTTTCCTGCTTCTTTTTTACTTCTTCTCTTCTTCCTTCACGACCGTCTCGCGGGCAGTTCTGGAGGCGATCTCTTCTTTCAGACTCGCGAGGAAGTCGGCAATCGTCTTCTGCCCCTCATCGCCTGCAAAGCGGCTGCGGACGGACACAAGCCCTTCTTCTTCCTCCTTCGCGCCGACCACAAGCATGTACGGCACCTTCGCAAGCTGTGCCTCGCGGATCTTGTAGCCGATCTTTTCTGCCTTCGTGTCCACGCTTGTGCGGATGCCCGCGTCGAAGAGCTGTGCGTTCACCTGCTCCGCATAGTCCATGTACTTATCGGAGATCGGCAGGACGCGCACCTGCTCCGGCGCAAGCCAGGTCGGGAACGCACCTGCAAAGTGCTCGATCAGGATGCCTATGAAGCGCTCGATCGACCCGAATGCCACGCGGTGGATCATGATCGGACGGTGCTTCTCGCCGTCCGCCCCGGTGTATTCGCAGTTAAAGCGCAGCGGGAGCTGGAAGTCGAGCTGGATGGTCCCGCACTGCCAGGTTCTCCCGATCGAATCCTCGAGATGGAAGTCGATCTTCGGGCCATAGAATGCGCCGTCGCCCTCGTTTACCACATAGTCCAGACCCAGGTCGTCCAGCGCGCTGCGCAGGCCTTCGGTCGCCATCTCCCAGTCCTCATCGCTTCCCATCGAATTTTCCGGACGTGTGGAGAGTTCCACATGATATTTGAATCCGAAGAGCTGGTATACCTCGTCAATCAGCTTCGCAACACCCTTGATCTCGTCCCGGATCTGTTCCGGGGTCATGAAGATATGCGCATCATCCTGTGTGAAGCAGCGCACACGCATCAGGCCGTGAAGCTGGCCGGACTTCTCGTGGCGGTGTACCAGGCCCAGCTCACCCATGCGCAGCGGCAGGTCGCGGTAGGAGCGCGGCTCCGACTGATAGACCAGAATGCCGCCCGGGCAGTTCATCGGCTTGATCGCAAAGTCCGTATCATCGATGACGGTCGTATACATGTTTTCCTTGTAGTGATCCCAGTGCCCGGAGGTTTCCCAGAGCTGTCTGTTCAGCATGATCGGTGTGGAGATCTCCACGTATCCAGCCTTTCTGTGGATCTCCCTCCAGTAGTCGAGCAGAGTGTTTTTCAGCACCATGCCCTTCGGGAGGAAGAACGGGAAACCTGGCCCCTCGTCGCGCAGCATGAACAATCCGAGCTGCTTTCCGAGCTTCCTGTGGTCTCGCTTCTTTGCCTCCTCGAGCAGCCTTAAATATTCCTCGAGATCCGCCTTCTTTGTGTAGGAGGTGCCGTAGATCCTGGTGAGCATCTTGTTCTTCTCGCTGCCCCTCCAGTAGGCGCCCGCCAGGCTGGTGAGCTTGAACGCCTTGACCGGCTTTGTCGACATCAGGTGCGGGCCTGCGCACAGATCCACAAATTCTCCCTGCTGGTAGAAGCTGATCTCTGCATCCTCCGGCAGATCCTCGATCAGTTCTACCTTGTACGGCTCGTTTTTCTCTCTGAAATAGGCGATGGCCTCGTCCCTCGGCTTTGTAAACCTGGTGATCGGCAGAGCCTCCTTCACGATCTTCTTCATCTCCGCCTCGATCTTCTCCAGATCCTCATTTGTCAGCGGCGTGTCGCTGTCTACATCATAATAAAATCCGTCTGCGATCGACGGTCCGATCGCCAGCTTCACATCCGGGTACAAGCGCTTGATGGCCTGCGCCATGATGTGGGAGGTCGTGTGCCGGAACGCGCCCGCGCCCTCCGGGCTGTCAAACGTCAGAATGTTCAGCTCACAGTCGTCCTCCAGCACCGTCCGCAGATCGGCCACCTCGCCGTTCACCTCGCCCGCGGTCGCCATGCGCGCCAGTCCCTCGCTGATGTCCGCCGCGATATCGATCACGGACATCGGCTGTGCATACTCCCTCTTTGAGCCATCCTTCAATGTGATGATCATTTTATTTTCCTCCTTGCTTTTCTCTGTCATTTCTTCGTCTGTCTCCGCCGCTGCCTCACCGGATTCTGCTTCATCTGTCCCGGAATCTGCCTGGTCTGCCTCAGGATTCGGCGCATCTGTCCCGGACTACACTGCACCTGCCTCAGGATTCAGCGCATCCGCACCGGACTCTGCGGCGTCCGCAACGGGCTTCAGCCTCTTCCGTCCGAATACAAGCCTCCACAGGGGCGTCGTCAGCCACCCGAGCAGCACACCAAACAGCAGCACGTCCACAAGCAGCAGCGACTTCTCGGAAGGCGTCCACTCTCTCAGAAATACTTCCTTTAATATTCTGAATCTCTCCTTCATCCGATATACCCTCCTTTCATAGCAAAACGGGCAGGCCCGCTCAGGCTCCCTGAGCTCTCCGTCCTGAGAGCCTGTTCCCTTTGTGCGCGATCCGCGTGCTGCGGCAGCAGCTGATCTCCATACGCGGATCTGTACAAAAAAAGCCCCTGACAGCCTTGCGGCTGCCAGGGACGGCAAATCTGAACTGTCGCGGTTCCACCCTGCTTATCCTGTGAGCATATCTGCACCGGAAGAAGCCTCCGCACATGCTGCAGAGTCCCGGGCGCTTTCTCACAGAATCACTTTCATCGACGATAACGGTGTCACCGGACCGGATTGGGGCCACTCAGAGGCAGTTTTCAAATGGTTCCGCATAAAGACTTTCCAGCAGCCGTCTTCTCTCTGGATGCTTCCGCATTTTACTCTTCTCTTCGGCGTGTTTGCTCTATTTCAACTGCTTTTATCAGTATACCATTTTCTTTTCTTTTGTCAACATCTGATTTCCCGGCGCGTCCGCAGCTCCGGCATCTGTACCTGATCTTCCGGTACATCTGCAGCTCCGGCATCTGCACCTGATCTCCCGGCATGTCCGCAGCTCCGGCATCTGCACCTGATTTTCCGGATCGCCGCGAAAACATCAGCCCCAATGATTTTACAGATGTCACCGCGGCAGCATCAGCTCCGTCAGCGCTTCCAGAAGGGCCGGCCTCAGATCCATGAAGACCAGATCCGGCAGCGCCTCCCTGCCCCTTGCCTTTACGGCGTTCCAGATACTGTTCTTTTCCTCGTGGGGCATCTGCGCACGGTTCAGCAGGGCGAATATCTCCTGTTCCATCCGCGCAGCGGCCTCGTCTGCCGCGCTTTCCTGCGCCTCTTTTTCTGACGCGGCGTATTCCGGTTCCGCAAATTCCACCCGGATCTCACAATGCACAGGGATCTCCGGGATCTGCACGATCAGCTCCCGTCCAGCGCGGTCATAACTCCAGACCACACTGCCCGGATTTTCCCCCTGCAGGGACAGCGGCATCTGCCTCTTCCGCGAAGTATCTGACAAGTGCGGCGGCGTCCACTGCTTCCGGGACGTCTCCGGCATGGCAGCGCCTCTGCTCTCCCGGATTTCACGCCCCGCGTCATCCGCATCCAGGCAGAGCGCCTCCTGCAGGACTCCGTCCTTCCGGATCACGGGAAGCCTCCTGTCCTGATCCCGGAAGCGGAGGATCCAGCTTCTTTCTGCGGGGAGCACATCCAGATTGCCCCGGGCCGCACGGATCACAAAACCGCCGTTCCCGGTCTGCTCAAGCACCGTTTCCGCCCAGTTTTCCTCCCGGTCCTCCAGGGAATCCCCGTCGTCCTCCCAGAGCACAAATTCATGTGCTTTCCCCGGAAAGATCTGCACCTCCAGCGCAGACGGATTGTCGAGGCAGTTCACCTGCTCCGGCAGAACCTGCAGCGGGATTACAGCCCCCGCCTCTGCAAATACCGGCATCTCCTCCATCGGCCGGAAAACCTTCAGCCGCCTGCCGCCCTGATACCTGCGCCCGCTGAACACATCATACCAGACGCCATCGGGCAGCCAGAGCTCCACTCCTGCCAGCCGCGTGACCGGATCGGCCGGCTCTGTCACCGGCGCCGCCAGCATCTCCGTTCCAAAATAATATTCGTCCGGGAACTGATACGCCTCCGGATTCTCCGGCTCCAGCCAGTACAGAGGGCGTACCAGGGGCTGGCCGTCCCGCGCCGCCAGACGGTTCATCGTATAGAGATACGGAACCAGCCGGTGCCGCAGCCGCAGAAAACGGTCCATGGCCCTGCGCGCAGCCTCCCCGAAGCTCCACGGTTCCTTGCAGACAAACGGGTTCTCGCACCCGTGCAGGCGGTTGATGGGCGAGAAAACGCCCAGCTGCACCCAGCGCACCGTAAGTTCCTCATCGCGGATCCCTCTCATGTGGCCGCCGATATCATGGCTCCACCAGCCGTATCCCACATTGCTGGCATTCGCGGTGAAATAGGGCTGAAACCGCAGGCTCTCCCAGCTGATGATCGTATCCCCCGAAAAGCCGATCGGGTATCTGTGGCTGCCGATGCCCGCATATCTTGAAAACGTGATCCGCCTTTTTCCGCGCCTGCCGCTGTCCAGATAGTGGAAATGGTTCAGCATCCACAGCGGGTCAAGCCCCGGGATCTTTGATCTTTTGCCCTGCTGCCAGTCGATCCACCAGAAGTCCACGCCCTCATCCTCGAGCGGATGATGCACTTCCTCAAAATAAGCCTTCAGGAAATCCGGATCCGAGATATCAAAGCAGACCGGCTCCCCACTCTCCGGATCGATCCCCATACGCGCCGCCGTTCTGGGATAAGCTTCCTCAAACGCGCGGATCCCGTCCGCCGGGTGGACGTTCAGGGCCGCCTTCAGCCCGTGCTCATGCAGCCACGCGAGAAACTGCTCCGGTTCCGGAAACAATTCGCGGTTCCAGGTATAGCCCGTCCACCCGGTTCCGTATTTCGGATCAATGTCCACAAGGTGCCAGTCCATATCGACGACCGCCACCGAGAGCGGCACCTGCTCCTGTTCAAATCTGAGCATCAGGCTGCGGTACTCTTCATCCGAGTAGCGGTGGTACCTGCTCCACCAGTTTCCAAGCGCCCAGCGCGGCAGCAGGGGCATGCTTCCGCTCAGCGCATACAGGGCCCGGACGGCTTCTGCGTAGCGGTGCCCGTACCCGAAAAAGTACAGGTCTTCCGCTCCGTCTTTTCGCGGTTCCACCCAGCCGTCCTCTGTCAGCACCATGGACCTGCTGTCGTCGATCACGGAAAATCCGTATCTGGAGACGACTCCGCTCTCCAGCGGCACCGCCCCATCAGCCGTATCCAGCGTGCGCGCCGTCCCGCGCAGATCTCTGAGGGGATCCCCATAGCGCCACAGCGTAGCGTTCATCCGCACGCCCGTCACGCGGACAGTCAGGCCGTTCGGGCTGAATTTCTTCTTATCGTATGTAAGTTCGAGATTTCCTGTGAACAGCTTCAGCTCCTGCGCGGTCTCCCGCACGCGGAACGGCGGCACCGGCATCCTGCGGTTCTGCACTACCTGCGTAGCGCGGTCCTCAAAGATCCCGTCCTCGTCGTACTCAAGCCTGAGCAGGGAATCTGTCAGAACGGTAATGCGGTATTTCCCGCCCTGTATCACAGAGCTCCGGGCCGCACAAGGGTTTCCCTTTATCTCCATTTTCTTCCTCCTGCAGTGCAGTTCAGGCAAAGCGGCAAGTTCTTTTCAGCTCCCCGGCCCCTCAGTTCCAGGGGGGATGCTCACTTTGTGTGCAGCTGCGAAGCAGCTTTTTTCTGCATGTCCTGCTCTTTCGTATGTCCTGCAATCACTTTCTTCCCTCACGGACGCGTATACTGCCGCAGGGAGCTGAACAGAACTGCATTGTTTTCTGCAAACAGGCGAACCGTCTTTCCGCTCGCCCCGTAAAGCCGGACTGTCAGCGCCGCGACGCCATCGATATAGAAGATTCCCACGGAGCCCTCCTGAATATAGGTAAAGGAGTAGTCCTGCCCGGGCTCCAGCTCTGCGGCCGTCTCTGTGATCAGCATCTCCCCGTTGTTAAACAGGAGCTGAAGCTTTCCATCCGCGGGCGAGACAGAGATCCGTCTGCTCTTCTCTTCCTCTCCATTGTAGTCAAAGCTGAGGCCGAAGGAGCCGTCCCCTGTATACCGGAACTCGCCGGACAGAAGGTAGCTCTCGTAGCAGGTGAATGCGTCGGCACCTGCGGCAGACGATCCGCCCTCGACAAACAGGTGCGTGTCCTCCGAAGCCAGCGCGCGCCGGACAGAGTAGCTTTCCTTTATGGCGTCCACCGGGGCAAGGAACAGCGTCCCGTCCTCATTCTGGAGCAGCTTCTGGACAACCAGATTGCCCGCCCAGGCGTCAATCTTTGCAGAAGAAGGCGATTCGGATCTTCTGGCCCAGCCCACCATATAGGCGTTTTCTCCGTCCTCCACATGCTTGGCGGCGTAAAACAGCTTGCCGTCCAGTCTCACAGGATCCCCGTACGGGCCGTAAGGCGTATCGGAGGACGCGTACCACAGCGTGTCGTCCTGCGCCGAGTACGTCAGATACCAGGTGTCGCCGATCCGGAAGGTGTCGCTGCATTCCAGGTTCCAGAAGCCGCCCACCGGATCCGTAAAGATCACTCCGTCATAGACTGGCGTCTCCAGATCCGCGCCCAGCGTATACTTCAGGATGCGCGCCGTGCCGTCCATCGCGGCCGTCACAGTCAGCGTGATGTCCCCCGTCTCAGCGTCATAGTATGCCTGGGGATCCCGGAAATCGTTCTTCTGCCCCAGCTCTTCAGGCGGCGTGATCTCCCAGCCCTCCTTCTTCTCAAAGGATGTCGGGCTGTCGCCCACCGCCAGCATGATCGTCTCCTTAAATTCCCGGGAGGCCGAGTCTGTGTGACCCGTATAGAAAAAGTAATACTTGTCCTCCACCTTTACCACCGAGCCCGTGCCGATCCAGCCGTCCTGCGCGCCCTCTTCCTCCGAGGCTTCCAGAACCGGGTCGTCATATTCCGTGTACGTCACAAAATCTGTCGTAGTCGCCAGATAGACTGAGTGCTTAAAGGAATCGCCGGCTTCCTTGAGGTAATAGATATAATAGACACCGTCCTCATAGTACGGCATCGGGTCGCCGACATAGGGCTGGCTGAAAAAGTCCAGTGCCGGAAGGAAATAGGAACGGTACTCATACGCCTTTTCCTGGTCGCCCGGCGTCTGCAGCTCTGAAAAATCCTTGTCATTGCCCGGATCAGAAACCTCATCCCCCGTATCCCGGTCCCATCCGGCATACAGCGTCATGTCGTCCTGAACCTCATCCGTCTCTGCATCCCACGCCTGCGCAAGTCCCGCATCCCGGAACCACCCGAGGAAAAGATAGCCGTCCCTTGAAGGGGCTTCGGGGGAAGTCACCTTTTCTCCCGCATCAACGTCCTGGCTGCCAATCGCCGCGCCTCCTGTCCAGTTGGCGTCAAACGTCACCGTATACGCCCTGCTCCTTCCGCCGCAAATCAGAACTCCGAATGCCAGGCTCAGCACCAGATACTTCGCGGATACCCTGTTTTTCATCTCTCATCCATCCTTTCTGTCATAAAAGTCAGCCGGCAGCGCCAGAATCCCACGAATCGCGCCGCGGTGCAGGAGCCTTCCATTTTCTCCGGTATCAGCCGGGAGAGCTTTCCATTTTCCCCGGTGCCTGCCGGGCAGGTGCCCTCGCTTCTTCGTCTGATTCTGCCTGTAACCAGTATAGCATCGAGTCTGCCGGAAGGCAATCAGAATCGGGGCTTCTGATCTTTACGCTTTTTTCAGGAATCCCACCCCGAGAGGATATGGGCCGGTATGCACGGCGATCGTGGCGCCGATCTGGTATATCCGGATCTGCTCCACATCCAGAACCCCGCGGAACCGCTCCCTGATTCTTGCGAGAAAGGTCTCCGCTTCCCGGATATCATAGCCGTAACCCACATCCACCACGTAGTCCGCCATATTCTCTCCTGCGGCCAGCAGCGCTTTTACATGGCTGTCCAGCAGATTTATCACCGCTTCAAGAGATTTCCTGCGGCTTCTCGACAGTCCGGACGGGAAGATCTCTCCCTCCTTCAGCGTGATCAGCGGCCGGATTCCAAGCACGGAGGCTGCGATGCCGGAAAGCTTTCCGATCCGTCCCCCGTGTCTTAAGTATTCCACATTCCCCACGGTGAAGAAAATCCTGCCGGAATCCCGAATGCTTAAAAGGCGCCGGACGGCATCCCCGTATGGCACACCCTGCTCTCTCAGCTTTACCGCCTCCAGCACATACATGCCCTGCAGAACGGTATCCAGCGTGGAGTCGATAACCTCTATCTTCGCATCCGGATACGTCTCCAGAAGAATATTTCTGGCGTTCATCGCCGCCTGGTATGAGCCGCTGAACTTTACGGTGATGCAGATGCAGATGATGGGAATCCCCTGCTTTACATATTTTTCAAAGGAAGCAATATAATCCTCTATTGACGGAAGAGATGATTTCGGGAAAACAGTATTTTCCTTTTCTACCATCAGATCATAGAACTTCCGTATGGGCATTTCCTCTATTTCTTTATAGTAAGTCTTCTCGTCAAAGGAGACGTAGAAGGGGACCACTTCTATCCCCTTATCCTTCGCCAGCTGTTCCGGCAGATCGCATGAACCGTCACTGATTATCTGATACATAAATTCCTCTCATTTTCTCACATTGCAAACCGTGTGATTTAGTTTTGTTATTTTATTACATAGTTTATTTTACTACATGTCATAGATTTTGCAAGCTGTTTTGCCATTTGTTTTCCTGTTTTGCAGTCCCTCCCTCTGTTTTGACATTCCTGTTTTTCCGGCATTTGCCTTTTTGGGCATTTCTCCTGTTTGACATTCCTCCTTTTTGACGCAGGCTGCTCCCATACGGACGCAGACTGCAGCCGGAAAATCAACGCAGGCCGCTCCCGTGCGGACGCAGACTGCAGCCGGAAAATCAACGCAGGCCGCTCCCGTACGGACGCAGACTGCAGCCGGAAAATCATCCGGGGGAATCCGCCGTGCGGCAGAATTACTGAAAAATGCCGGAATTACTGGACTTCCGGCCAGATTTACGATACAATATCCGCGAAAGCAGTGCGCCGCGCGAAGGCACGGCCTGATATAGAGGATATGTTGTACTGTCAACGGCTCTTTCCGGGCAGGCTTCCGGCCTCCGGGAGATCGGACCATACCATCCAAAAGGGGAATCATATTATATGAAAATTACGAAAAAGATCTGCCGGCCGTACTTTGTACTGACTTTTCTGTTACTGGCACTCTCTCTGTCATGCTTCAGCGCGCAGGCCGCGGAGCCTGCGGAGGAACAGTCTGCGGGGGAGCAGGCCACAGAGAAACAGACCGAGCAAGAACGAACCGCAGGAGGACAGACCACGGAGGAGCTGACCGAACAGGATCAGTCTGCCGGGGGACAGCCCGCAGAGGAACAGGTGCAGGTTCTCCGGGTGGGCTTCTTCGCCTTCCCCGGTTACCACATCATCGAAGAGGACGGACGCCGGAGCGGTTACGGCTATGAGTTTCTCCAGCGTCTGGCCATCCATGCCGGCTGGTCCTATGAGTACGTGGGCTATGACGGCTCCTACGCCGACTCTCTGGACATGCTCCGCAGCGGTGAGGCAGATATTGTCACTTCCGTGTCCAAAACGGCGGAGCGCGAGAAGGAATTTCTCTTCTCCGACCAGGACATCGGCGTCAACTCCACCATCCTCACCGTGAAATCCGGAAACCAGGACATCATGGAGGGGGACTATGACACCTACGACGGCATCACCGTAGGCATGCTGGACGGCAACTCCAAAAACGCCAACTTTGAACGCTTTGCCGACGAGCACGGCTTTACTTTCCGGCCCGTATATTTTGCCGGGCAGGACGAGCTCTCCGCGGCCCTCCAGGCCGGGGAAGTGGACGCCTCTGTCACCGGCAGCCTGCGCCTGCTGGAAAATGAGTGGCTGCTCGAATCCTTTGACGCCAGCCCTTTTTACATCTGCACCCGAAAGGACCGCACAGATCTGATGGAACAGATCAATGCGGCCATCAACGATATGGATCTCCATGAGCCTAACTGGCGGGACACGCTCCACGAGACCTACTATTCCACCGACCAGACAGGCTCCATCATCCTGAACGCCGGCGAGCGCGCTTTCCTGGAGGATCTTCGTGATTCCGAAACGCCGCTGCGGCTGCTGATCAATCCTGAGCGGGTTCCCTACTGCTATTTCCAGGACGGGGAAGCGCGGGGCATCCTCCCCTCCATCTTCAGCACCCTGGCCCGGCGCCTGGAGCTGGACTATGAATTCATCCCGGTACAGGACCGGGCGGAATATTTTGACATCCTCGCCGCAGAGGAAGCGGACGTGGTGCTGGATTTCACCGGCGACTACTATCTGGCGGAGGAAGAGGGCTACAAAATTACTGTTCCCTACTTCCAGACCAACTTCGCCCGGCTGGCCTTAAACGGCTTCAGCGGGACGGTGAACCGGCTGGCCGTAGTGGAGCGGGCGGATGCCCTGGATGAAATGATCGCCAGCCGCTACCCGGAGGATGCCATCATCCGGTACGCGACCACAGAGGACTGTGTCCGGGCCGTCCTGAACGGTCAGGCTGACGCCACGATCCTCTACGCCTACACCGCCGACTGGTATGTCCGCAGGGATGAGCGGAACCGGCTTACCTCCGTTCCCTTTGGGGAGGCCTCCCTGTCCTACGCCGTGGACAACGACGTGCCCGGGGGCCGCTATCTGCTCTCCCTGCTCGACAAGGGCGCGGACAGCTTCAGCGATGCGGAGATCGACGCCATCGTGGCGCGTGAGATCGACGCAGGCCCGTACACGGATATGAGCCTCACCGCCTTTTTGTACCGGAATCCGGTTTACGGCATCCTGGGCACGGCCCTCGTCTTTCTTCTTCTCTTCAGCCTGGCCATGCTGGCGATCCGGATCCGGAACCAGCATCAGCTGAAGAAAAAGGTGGCGTTGGCCACAAGCGCCCTGGAAGCGAAGACGCAGGAGCTCTCTCAGGCCCTCCAGGCGGCGGATGCCGCCAACCGCGCCAAGACCTCTTTTCTCAACAATATGTCCCATGACATCCGCACCCCGATGAACGCCATCATCGGCTACACTGCCCTGGCGACCTCCCATCTGGGCAATCAGGAGCGCACCCGGGATTATCTGTCCAAGATCGCGCAGGCCTCCAACCACCTGCTGTCCCTCATCAACGACGTGCTGGACATGAGCCGCATCGAATCAGGCAAGGTCACGATCGAAGAGCGGCCGGAGAATCTGGCGGACATCCTTCAGAATCTGCGGAACATTATACAGTCCGACATCCATGCCAAACGCCTGGAGCTGTTCATCGAGACGGTCGATATCACCGACGAGGAAATATTCTGCGACAGGCTGCGGCTGAATCAGATCCTGCTGAACCTGACCTCCAACGCCATCAAATTTACGCCTGCCGGCGGCTCGGTGACAATCTGCGTCACCCAGAAGCCCTCCGAAAAACCGGGCTGCGGCGTATACGAATTCCGTGTCAGCGACACCGGTATCGGGATGAGCCCGGAATTTGCCCGGACTGTCTTTGATCCTTTCACGCGGGAGCGCACCTCTACGGTCAGCGGCATTCAGGGCACCGGCCTTGGAATGGCCATCACCAAGAATATCGTGGATATGATGGGCGGCACCATTACAGTGGAAAGCGAACCCGGAAAGGGCACTGTCTTCACCGTCTGCCTTGACCTGCGCCTGACCTCCCGGCGCCAGGACATGGAACCCATCGCCGAGCTCCGGAATCTGCGAGGGCTGGTGGTGGACGACGATCTGGTCAGCTGCCAGAGCGTGTCCAAGATGCTCCGGCAGATCGGCATGCGGGCCGAATGGACCCTGTCCGGCAGAGAGGCTGTGGTCCGCACCGCCGAGGCCATCGAGCTGGCTGATCCCTTTGAGGTTTACATCGTCGACTGGTCCATGCCGGATATGAACGGCGTGGAGACCGTCCGGCAGATACGGAAAATCGTCGGGGACGACTCCCCCATCATCCTCATGTCCGCCTACGACTGGTCCGATATCGAGGACGAGGCCCGGCAGGCCGGAGTCACCGGCTTCATCAGCAAGCCGCTCTTCGCCACCGACCTCCACCGCGCCCTGGAGCGCAGCCTCGGCAAGTCTGCCGAAGATCCCTCACAGCCGCCGGAGCCCGCACACGCAGACAAAAGCTTCACGGGCAGGCGCATTCTCCTGGCTGAGGACAACGAGCTCAACCGTGAGATCGCCGTCGTGATCCTCGCCGAGGCCGGCTTCACCGTAGAGTGCGCCGAAAACGGCCAGCAGGCCTGTGATATGGTGCGCGGCTCCCGTCCGGGATACTACGACCTGGTCCTCATGGACATCCAGATGCCCATCATGGACGGCTATGCCGCCACCCGGGCAATCCGTGCCTTTGACGATCCTGCCCTGGCCAGTCTGCCCATCATCGCAATGACAGCCAACGCGTTCGATGAGGACCGGAAGCAGGCCCTCGAGACCGGCATGAACGGCCACCTGGCCAAGCCCATCGATGTGAAAAAGATGATGGCACTCCTGCGCGATCTCTTCAGCGAGAAGCGTGAGGCCTGACTGTGAAAAACCCGAAAACCACTCTTTCACTCCTGATCGCTATGAACGCAAAGACAGACCGCTGCGCTTATGAGCGTGATGACTCATATAAAACTGTCCCGGTTAAAGGACAGCCAATATGCCGCATTCCAGATTTGCGAGAATTGTATCAACTACAGCAATCCAGCATATACTGTCTATGAGCATAAAAACGCCGGATACGGCAGGTAAGCAGGATTTTTTCAAATCCTGTTGACTTTCCCGTCACCCTCTGCTATATTATGCTCAGTGATCGTGTTGCGGAAACTTGCGAAGCCCGCGGCCGGGGGAGAACCTGCGGGTCTCTCCCTCTTTTATTTTAAGGAGAAACTCATGACGGGACAAAAATATTTTTCCACATTTGAGCAACAAGTTAATTGGCTGCAGGATGAAAAACACCTGATTATATCTGACAGACAGTTTGCCGAAAATGCTCTGCGGCATATCGGCTACTTTCCTTTGATAGACAGATATAAACATTTATTCCGTATCCCACTGACCAAAATCTACAAATCATACCCCGATGCAGTTGCCTGTGTTGCACCGAATCACGAGGCAGGAAGCGGATACCCATATTATCAAAAAACGACCGCCGCCGATCGGATCCCCCGCCTTTTCAGATACAAAATACCGCATACAGCGGAACGGCTTTGATCCCGTTCATCATGCCGAAATTTCGGCCTGATACGCGGATACTGTATTTCGGACCGTACTTTTCCTGATATACGGACAGGCTCCTCGACTTCACGTGATCTCCTGCCTTGCATTCAATCGGGATCACCTGTCCGTCCCGCACGATCAGGAAGTCTATCTCTGCCGTTCCTTCAGACTCCCAGTAAAACAGCTCATATCCGTTTGCTTTCAATGCGCACGCCACATAGTTTTCGGCAAAGATTCCCCGAAAGCGCTCACTTTGCACCTGCAGGAGGCTTTCCAGCGTCATACCTGTACGCGCGGACAACAGTCCGGTATCACTGTAATAAAGCTTGAATGCCGACAATTCCATATAGGCCGCCGGAGGCATGAACCCCTGTGTACACCGGCTGCATTTGTTTACGATCCCCGAGCGGATCAACCAGTCGATTGAAGTTCCATACTGCGATGCCCTTGCGCCGGATCGGATCAGCTTATATTGGAACTTTTTATTCTCCTTGGCAAGCTGGCTTGGAAGAGAATCGTAAGCCTCGAATATTTTGACCGTCTCTCCGGAATCCGCATATTTCGCCATATCCGCCACATAGGAATTGAGGATCATCTGCCTGATCTCATGCTGTGCGATCGTCGGGTTGACAGAAATGTCGGCGAGCACAGCTGCCGGCATTCCGCCCACAATACAGTAATTTTCATACTCGCGCATCGCTTCCTGATGGAGGGTCTCTTCCATCACCCGGTCCCGCTCGAAATGCGCGCGTATCTGCTCTGCCAGTGGTTCTTTTCCTTTCGCCCACAGGTACTCTTCAAAATCCATCGGGTATACGGTGAGCATTCTGACTTTGCCTACAGGGAAAGAAAACCGCTGACGGTTCAGCGCCACGCCGAGAAGGCTTCCGGCTGCGATCAGATGATATTCCGGGGCTTCCTCCGCAAAATATTTCAAGGAAGTCAGCGCCCGTTCGCACAACTGAACCTCATCAAAGATAATAAGCGTCTGATCCGGGACGATCTTCACATGATAATACCGCTCCAGAACCGCTATGACTGCTTCTGCCCTGATCTCCGTCTCAAAATAACTTCCGATCTGTGAGTCCTCCTCGAAATTTACATAAACGATATTCTGAAACTCATCCCGTCCCAGTTTCCTCATCACATAGGTTTTCCCAACCTGTCTGGCCCCGTATAAAAGCAGCGGAAGACGGCCTTCCGTTTCCCTTCTCCACTTCAGCAGATCTTCCTGTATTTTCCTTCTCATACAAACCCCCATATGCTGTGATCTTATACGAAGATTATAGCGTATGGGGATTTATATGTCAATATTAATGCTTTATTTAACATTTTTATATACTAAAAAATGTATTTATCCGCATTTTTCTGATCCTTCATCCATTTCGCAAAATCAATAATTTTTCGAAATTATGCGGAAAATGGTATCGACACGGCAATAATCTTTACAGATTTTTTAATTGCCAGGCAGTTTTTCCAGATCTGCCTCGGGTGTGGTAATAGGGCCGATGGCATATTTCTCAACCAGAAGCTTCAGGACATTGGGAGAAATGAACGCCGAAAGTGACGGCCGGCGTCTGCTTTACGAACTCCGTATAATAATTTCTTCCCGGTCTTGCTCCGTCGCAGCCTCCTACAAGGAAGAAGTGTCTGATCGAGCCGTTTCTGACCGCATCTGCCACCTTTAACCGGCAGCAGCTTGCGGATTTTCTTTCGGTAGACCGGAGCGCTATGTCCGGCGAACTCTGCAGGCTGCGGGACGAAGGAATGTTGGATTTTCATAAAAGTGAATTCAGATTGCATTGATAAAACTGCACATAGCACCGGACAGAAAGCTGTCCTTTCTATAAACTTGAATGCAGAATTAAAGGATAAAGAAAAGGCTCCGCTTATCAACTCCCCTGCCTCTCAATCATCGTAATACGCAATGGCTTCGTTTGCCAGCTTTTCAAACCGTTCCTGATATTCGGGAGAGATGGAAATCCCGTTAAAGTTTTCTCCGCTGCGGTAATAATACTTACTGACGGCTTCGGTGATCCCCTGCATATCGAGGATGAATTCATTGGCAAAAGAGTCCGCCAGCGTTCGGTTAAAATTGGTATACAAAAGCCCGTTTCTTTCCTCTACGCTGTAAGGACTAACCCGGTTGCCCAACAGGACAACACCGTTAAAACGCGTGACGGAATCTTCCCCGTAAACCCACACGATATATTCATCGCTTCGTCCGCCAAATAATCCCTGGCACATCAGAGCCTCGTCCAAAGCGAAAACAATCGGCTCTCCGATGCAGTCACGAACGGCTCTCAACCAGAGCGCAGCTCCCGCATAATCACACCGCTTAGGAAGGTCGCTCTTATGAGAACTATATTTCGGCAGCGTTGCCGTTCTTCGGTTGATCAGATCTCCCTGAATACGCTCTTCCAGCAGACTTACCAAATATTTCGGCGGCTTCCGCAAACCGGTTTCCCAATTCTGAACGGTACGAAACGGAATATGATACCGTGCGGCAAATTCGCTCTGCGTATCTCCGAGCTTTGTTCTCATTTCACGAATAGTCATCTTCATCACCTCATCTTTATTATGCACTCAATGAGTATATTTGTCAATGATACTCGCAGAATCGTCCGAAAAAAAGAGTTATAAAGAAAAGCTCCAACTGATTCTCAAAAAAATTAGTTGGGATGAGCATAAAACACGTTGGATAGGCAGGCAAACAGGGACCTAAAACAGCTCTATTATTGATTGAAATCCTCCAGTTTCTCATGTACAATCAATTTGAAATTACACAGTTGTAAGGAGGGGTTACTTACGGGTATTTCAAATGACTCTGCACCATGGATAGTCTCATTCACTCTTGGTGATATGATGTTTGAATACGATGAGATAAAGGATCAAAAAAACATTTCCCGACATGGTATTTCATTTACGACGGCTGCCCGCGTTTTCTTCGACTACGATCGAATTGAATATTATGAAGACTTGCAACGAATTTTGAAAGGGGATTTATTATGGTAAATATGAATGAAATGCCAAAAGCCTTAGCTGAAGATTTGGCTTTTACACAGAAAGATTTGGAAGAATTGGAACGCGCGCGGAGCATGCCAATTTCTTTTGATGAGGATTGCCCTGAAGTTACTCCGGAAATGGCGATTCGTTTCCGCCGTGTCAATCCCCCCAGACATCAGCAAAAAGCCGGCCGTGCATAAGATTGATCATTGCTCACATAAAGATTGTTTCGGGATTTGCCCTGTACGGCGACAGCCGCGACCGAGCGAACTTGATCGCGAGGTGCATGGCGAATAGACAGCACCCAACAAAAATCGTCGCACACCCGCATAGCGGGTGGTTTAACGTTGAGCACGTTTCTGTTTCTCTGTTGAGAAACTCCAACGCACTCAACAGGGTCTATCCGACCCATAATAAAAAAAGACCCCGGAGGATGACGTTTTGCCATCGCTCCAGGGTCTTTGTACTGTTTATTGATGCACTGTTTTATTATAAGAGTTTCCCTTACTCTAAAAGGCACAGTGAAATCCTGTCTGCCTTTCAGTCCGTATTCCTGCCCCTTCCTTTAACGATCAAAATGGATACCGCTCCAATAAACACAATCCTTCTTAATCGTCTCCGGCATCAGCTCCACGCCTTCGAGCGCCCATTTCTTATACTCTTCAAATCCCACGCGGTCAATAATGTATCCGATATGCTCCTTTCCTCCCGGCGCGTCTGGAGAAATATATTTTTCTACAAATCTGTATGTATTGAGTATGATCTTTATAATATTCTCCGCATCCGCCCAGACAAGGAAATCCTCTCCCAGTCTCGGATTCTTCTTCCCGGTTCTCCCCATAATGGTCAGTTTATAATATTTCTTTTTGCTTCTGGTCAGCGCCCGGGTCGGACATTTCGTAATGCAGACACCGCACCCGATACATTTTTCTTCATCCCGGACAATCTTATAATTCTCCACCCGCAGTGCGTTCACAGACAGACTCCTGCAGCCCTTCACACACGCCTGGCAGTTTACACAGCGGGTCGGATCATACTGGGGCATCGTCATCCCGATAATTCCGAAATCATGCATTCTTGCTTTCACACAATCGTTTGAGCAGCCGGTACAGGCGATCTTAAAGTGCAGGTCGTTCGGGAACACCGCCTTCTCTATCTTCTTCGCAAGCTCCGCCGTATTGTAATTTGCGAAGGGACATACATTATTGCCGATGCACGCGCTGATATTTCTCGTACCGGAAGCAGGATAGCCGGTTCCGGGATCTTTCTGGTTGATCTCCAGCTTCTCGATGATCGGCTGCAGCTTTTTATTGACCGCATCCATATCCTCATATCGGATTCCCTCGATCTCGAAGCCCTGGCGGGTTGTCAGATGTACATAGCCATTCCCGTAGGTCTGCGCGATCTCCTGTACCATCCCCAGAACCTCCGCGTCCAGATAACCGCCCGGAACACGGATTCTCGACGCACCGATCCCGCGCACCTTCGACACGCGAAATGCGTTCTTTTTCAGTTTCTTCGTATTCACATCCAGTCCCATATCCATTCACCTCCTCTAGTCAATCAGATCTTTTCCATCCGTATAGTTAAACACCGGGCCATCCAGACATACATACTTTGAACCGATCTTGCAGTGGCCGCATTTTCCCAGTCCGCAGCACATCTTCCTCTCGCTGGATATCCAGATATCCTGTTCCGCCGCACCCAGCTTCAGGATTTCCATAACGGTAAACTTCATCATAACCGGCGGTCCCACGCATATAAACGCCGCGTTCTCTATATTCTCAAATTTCAGATCAGGTATATACTTTGTAACCATCCCCACGGGACCCGTGTACCCTTCCGGCGCGGTATCCACCGTCTTTATGACCCGGATATGCTTTTCCCAAAAATCAAAATCATCTTTAAAAAGGACGTCCCTGGGCGACTTAAAGCCTGCGATCAAAGTGACGTCCGCTGCTTCTTCCGGATGCTTTGCGAAATAATCAACGACTCCGCGCACCGGTGAGAGCCCTGTCCCTCCGGCAACGACGACAAGCTCCTTTCCCCGATAGTTTTCTATGTCAAACCCATTTCCATAAGGCCCCCGCATAAAGAAGCTGTCTCCCACATAGTTTTCAAAAATCTCATTTGTCACTTTCCCGACCCGCCGGATGGTAAGATCCACAGTCCCGTCCCCGATCCCGCTGACGGAGATCGGCGCCTCGCCAAACTTCGGGATAGATACCTCAAAGAACTGCCCGGGTTTCACCGCACCATCGAATTCCATACGAAACGTATATTCAAGCTCCGTGTGCTTTATCACTTCCCTGATCGCAGATAACTGAGGAATATATTCATTTCTCATGCTTCCTGTTCCTCCTTTGCCAGACGGTTCACACAGTTCGAATAGGATATGTACTCCGGACAGATGTCGTCGCAGCGTCCGCAGCCCACGCACATGGGATAGCCGAACCTCTTTTCAAAATCATAGATCTTATGCATTACCTTAAACCGCATCCGGTCTCCCTGCTTCTGCCGGAAGCCGTGGCCGCCTGCTATATCCGTATAGCCATCCACCTGGCAGGACGCCCAAACCCGGCGCCTCTCCCCGACCTTCGGATTATCCTTATAGAAGATATCCTGCATCGTAAAGCAGGTGCAGGTCGGACAGACAAAATTACAGCGCCCGCAGCCGATACACCGGCTGCCGTATTCCTCCCAGATCTCCTTTTTATAGGTCTCATTGGAAAGATTTCGGGGAAGTGCTACCTTTTCCCTGTTCTCTGTCACAAAGTCCGGCGTTACCTCACAGACTTTTCCTCCCGTAACATCTGCAGCCAGCCCGCCGCACCGCACATCGAGCAGAAACTTATCTCCCTCCGGCTTCATGTATACGTCATAGTCCTCCGCCCGGTTTGTTCCCATGCTTACGCAGAAGCCGGACGCGCAGGTCTCCTGACAGCCCATCAGCACGAATCTCGCACGTTCCCGCACCCTCGCATAGTAGAAGTCCTCAAAGCCATTTCTCAGATAAATCTCGTCCAGCCGTCTGACCGCATGGAGATCGCAGGAGCGCAGAAAGATCAGTATATCCTTCTCCGGTCCCTTCGGCACGG
The DNA here is from genome assembly GCA_947628955.1 of uncultured Lachnospiraceae bacterium. Classification (GTDB taxonomy): domain Bacteria; phylum Bacillota; class Clostridia; order Lachnospirales; family Lachnospiraceae; genus Choladousia. Next base: position 102,483 of record CANRBX010000006.1, read on the forward strand.
TTGTCTGATCCTCCGTAAAATAAAACAATGTCTCATTGATCGCCAGTAAAACTTCTTTAAATGAATAATCGGATTTTCTATTCCATTCTATTTCCTCTGGAGACGTGACCTTTCCATACCGTATAATATCTGTGTCGGAAAAACAGCCTTCCCCTTCCATCAGCTTCGGAGCAAATATCTCATATTTCTCCGTCCATTTCCGAAACATCTGCTCCGCTCCCTTTTGTGATAATATGTATCCCATAACAACTCCTTTCCAATCATATTGTAATCTGATTCAGGAACTTTTCCACTGCTGTATCTCCCGACGCAGCCCTATGATCAACCTGATTTTCAGATTGTGTGAAAAGCATCATCGATGCAGCAGGAATTTCTGCAAAATTTCAGTTGCCAAGCAGTTTTTCCAGATCTGCCCAGGGTGTGGTAATGGGGCCGATGGCATATTTCTCAACCAGAAGCTTCAGGACATTGGGAGAAATGAACGCCGGAAGCGACGGCCCGAGCAAAATGTTTCTGACCCCGAGGTGCAAAAGCGTGAGCAGGATACAGACCGCTTTCTGCTCGTACCAGGAAAGTACCATAGAGAGCGGAAGGTCATTGATCCCACATTTGAAAACCTCAGCAAGCGCGCCTGCCACCTTGATCGCGCTGTACGCGTCGTTGCACTGCCCCATGTCCATCAGGCGCGGCAGGCCTGCCACTGTTCCAAGGTCGAGGTCGTTGAAGCGATACTTTCCGCAGGCCAGGGTGAGAACAACCGTGTCGGCCGGCGTCTGCTTTACGAACTCCGTATAGTAATTTCTTCCCGGCTTTGCCCCGTCGCAGCCTCCCACAAGGAAGAAGTGTCTGATCGAGCCGTTTCTGACTGCTTCTGCCACCTTGTCCGCTACAGACAGCACTGTTCCGTGCGAGAAACCTGTCATGACTGTATTGCCGCCATTGATCCCGGTAAAGACCGTATCCTCCGCGTATCCGCCCAGCGACAGCGCCTTTTGAATTACAGGAGTGAAATCTTTATCTTCTCCGATATGTACGATTTCCGGGTAAGATACGGCTTCCGTGGTGAATACCCGGTCCGCATAGCTGGCTTTGGGCGGCATCAGACAGTTTGTCGTGAAAAGAACCGGCGCGGGGATATTCTCAAATTCCTTCTGCTGGTTCTGCCACGCTGTACCGAAGTTGCCCTTAAGATGGCTGTATTTTTTGAGTTCGGGGTAGGCGTGCGCAGGCAGCATCTCACCGTGCGTATAGACATGGATCCCCATATCCTTCGTCTGCTCCAGGAGCTGCTTCAGATCATAGAGGTCGTGCCCGGAGATGACAATGAAGGGACCCTTTTCCACTGTCAGCGGCACCTCGGTCGGCACAGGCGTCCCATAGGTTTCGGTATTCGCCCGGTCCAGAAGCTCCATGCAGCGCAGATTGACCTCGCCGACCTCCAGTACGATGGGAAGAAGCAGTTCCTGATCCCAGTCCATGCCAACGGCAAACAGAGCCTTGCAGAAAAAACGGTTTACCGTTTCGTCGTGATAGCCGAGAACCGATGCGTGCCAGGCATACGCCGCCATTCCCCGGATACCAAAGAGAATCAGGGACTTCAAAGAGCGAATGTCCTCATCCGCTTCCCAGACATTTTTCATGTCGTAATCGTCATTTCTGCCGCAGGCAGACGCGCATTTGAGGCATCCCGGCACCAGCCGTGCCTTCTCCGCATGCACTTTATCAATCAATGCGGAGATCGCTGCATTGTTGAAATTGACATTCGTAACGGTTGTAAACAAACCTTCCATGATCAGACGATCCGTCCCGGAATTGATTAAATGCTCATTTCCTTCCGTCGCACGGGCCAGACCGATCAAAGCGCCGGTCAGACGATCCTGCAGCTGTGCCGTATCGGCCTTCTTCCCGCACACTCCGGCTTCGCCCCTGCATCCTGCACAGCCCACCGTCTGTTCACATTGAAAGCAAAACATCTTCTGATCCATTTTCATATCTCCTTTCTGATTATGTTACTGTTCCGGTAGCAACGCTTCGCGATGCACAGAAATGCCGGTAACCTGATTACTCAATAATCTGCCCGTCTGTCGAAATCGTCACAACGCTCCACGGAATAAACTTCCCGCTGGTCCGAAGAGCCTGCTTTACCGCATTTTCGATACCGCCGCAGCACGGCACCTCCATTCGGACGACGGTCACGCTCCTGATATCGTTCCCTGTGATGATCTGCGTCAGCTTCTCGGTGTAGTCTATCATATCCAGCTTCGGGCAGCCGATCAGGGTGATCCTGTTTTTGATGAAATCATTGTGGAAATTTCCGTAAGCGTAGGCGGTGCAGTCGGCGGCTACCAGAAGATCTGCGCCGTTGAAATAAGGCGCATTTACAGAGACCAGCTTGATCTGCACGGGCCACTGGGATAACCTGCTGGAGACACTCACATGATCCGTCCCCGTTTCCTCACGATGGATCGCCTTTGCGGCAGTTCCGGGGCAGCCGCAGGGCAGCTTCTCCGAAACCTTTGTCTGCTCCGGTACTTCTTTCTGCTTTGCCGCCTTTACCGCAGCTTCGTTGTATGCCGGGGCTTCCCGTTCCTCAAAAGTAATCGCTTCCATCGGGCAGGCGGGCAGGCAGTCCCCAAGGCCGTCGCAGTAGTCCTCCCGGAGCAGCTTCGCCTTTCCGTCCACAATACCGATCGCTCCCTCGTGACAGGCCTCGGCACAGATTCCGCAGCCATTGCACTTGTCCTCGTCGATTTTGATGATTTTTCTCAGCATAATAACTTCCTCCTATTTTTGTACTGATCATCTTGTTCCCTTCCGGTTTTACACATCTGATTCCATTTCGATTTTGAAAATGTTGATCACATCGCTGTCCGGGCAACAAAACTGAATATTGCCGTTTTGCGCCGCAGGCGGTGTGCCGCCATACCTGAGAATATCAATATACGGGAAAGCGACGTGCATGGCCATGGGGCAAAGTGCGCCTCGGTCTGTATCATAATCGAATACATCTCCGATCTTATGCCCCCGATGGCAGGCATGATTTCCTTTCCGTTCAACTAAGGTAATTTTTATCTTTGGTTTTGTCTTCATCCCACTCACCTTATAATCACTTCTTTCTTGACTTTCTGGTTTCATTATAGTACGATGAGAACAACAAGTCTGTTGTTTTTCCAACAAAAAAGAGGTTTCTTATGAAAAAATATGTCTCTCTTCTAAAAAGAACAAAGTTGTTTTCCGGCGTAGGTGATGATGACATCCTATCTATGCTGAATTGTCTGAACGTCACTGTCCGAGAGTATAACAAGGGTGAATATGCGTTTCGTCAAGGCGAGTACATCCGCAGTCTGATGATTCTTGCAGCGGGCAGGCTCCACATTCAGAGGGAGGATTATTGGGGCAATCTTAATATTTTGAATGAGGTTCGCCCTGGAGAAATGTTTGGAGAAGCCTACATTGTCCCAAGCAGCGGGCCTTTGATGAACGATGTCATTGCCATTGAGGAAAGCGCGGTGCTTTTTTTCGATATGGAACGAATCCTGACCGTATGCCCTTCTGTTTGCCCGTTTCACACTCGGCTGGTAAAAAATATATTTTATACGATCTCGGATAAGAATAAGGGTCTCGTTCAAAAAATCAGCTATATATCTCAACGTTCCACAAGAGAAAAACTGCTGTCCTACCTTTCTGACGAAGCGAAGCGGCAAAACAGCAGCTCTTTCTCCATTCCCTTTAACCGGCAGCAGCTTGCGGATTTTCTTTCGGTAGACCGGAGTGCTATGTCCAACGAACTCTGCAAACTACGGGACGAAGGAATGTTGGATTTTCATAGAAGTGAATTCAGATTGCATTGATAAAACTGCACATAGCACCGGACAAAAAACTGTCCTTTCTATAAACAAACGTAGTTGGTACATAAGCATATTTATCCGGAACAGACAGAACGGTCAAGGAATTGATCCGACTATATAGTGCAATACAGGATTCCGGGAACATTGCAATACCAAGACCGGCGCTTACGCTGGCAAAAATGGCACTTAATGTATTGAACTCGTAAATTTTTTCAGCGGTCAATCCTTCATCCCTCATCCAATGCTCCAATATTTTCCGATAAGAGCATCCCTGCGGAAATACCAGCAACGGGTAAGCAAGGATCGACTGAATGCTAATGTCAGCAGTGAGATTTTGGGGCGCGATCAGACAGAGTTTTTCTGTTCTCACCTGTTTCGTGAACAGTTCTGGATGCCGGACAGGCCCAGCCACGAATCCTCCGTTCAATCTATGTCCTAAAACCCCCTGCAAGATATTTTCTGTACTCCCGGTCTCCACCTGGACAGTAATCAGCGGATTCTTTTCCCGAAAACCGACAAGAAATTCCGACAAATATGCAACTACCATAGATTCCATAGAACCGATCTTAAGCATTCCCTGAGCGGTGGTATCATCCTTCACTGCGATCAGGGTTTCTTCCGCAAGGTTAATAAGATTGACAGCATATTTGAGCAGCAATTCCCCTTTCGGCGTAAGGATGACTCCATGGTTATTCCGATAAAACAGAGGGCATCCAATTTCCTGCTCCAGCTGCATGATTTTTGTTGATAGATTGGATTGAGCGTAATGGAGCTTCTGCGCCGCTTTTGACAAGCTTCCTTCCGACGCGACCGCGCAGAAGTATTTCAATTCCTGAATGTCCAAATTCTTTCCTCCCATTTGATATATAAAAATCAGATTGCGGTATATATATGAAATAGTATACCATAAAATAGATTTCATATACAATAGAAAAGTAAAGCAGTCCAAAAATTCGATGATACATAAAGGGGATGACAAGTATGGACGAAACAATGCGCAGATCTGATCGGATATTGACGAATGAGGAAACGCTTCGCCTTTTTCACGAAGCCGAATATGGGGTGCTCTCGTTAATTGACGGAAATAACTTACCCTACGGTGTTCCAATGAGCTTTGCGCTGTGTGATCATGTGATCTACTTTCATTGCAGCGCTGCGAAAGGGAAAAAAGTTTCAAGTATCAGACATTGTCCAAGCGCGTCTTTTACCGTGGTCGGCCACACCAAATTGCTGCCGGAGAAATTTGCGACTCTTTACATGTCCGGAATCGCTTACGGGACTGTCGATATCGTTCAGGAAGGCGCTGAAAAACGAAAGGGTATCGAAGCTATCCTTTACAAGTATTCGCCGGATTATATCGAAAAAGGCATGACATACATTGATCACGCCATCGATAAGATTCTTATACTTAAACTTGATATTACAAAAATAACAGGGAAAGGGAGAAAAGCATAGTGAATCAAACCTACTACATTGCAAGCTGTGTATTCACATTGAAATACCCGGGGCTCAGCAAGACCATTCAACAGTACATACATGATAGATTTGGTATGCAGATTGTCCGATGCTGTGTCCCAAAATATGATCTTCAGCGCTTCCGATCGCAAATGCCGGAGGACTATCGCGACAAATGGGACAGCATACCGGACTGCGCGAATTTCCTTCCGGGTGATACTGTGTATTCGCTGTGCCATAACTGTTCAGCAATTCTGGAGGAAAGTAAACCCGGCCTAAACGTCAAATCGATCTGGGAACTTATCCTTTCGGACGAGGCCTTTGCGTACCACAATTACGGTGGTCAAAGCATTTTCGTGCAGGATTGCTGGCGGGCAAAGGACAGAAAATCAGAGCAGGATGCTGTGAGACAGCTTCTAAGGAATATGAACTTTGATATCCACGAGCTGCCCGATAACCGGAAGAAAACAGATTTTTGCGGAGTTTCAACTTATCGCCCGTCACCGAAAAGAAATCTGGAACTGGCACCACACCGGTTTGTTGAAAACGCGGTGGGGAAGTTTGTCCCCCGCACGAAAGAGGAACAGAGTTTCTTGGACTGGCGGAGGATCAGGTTCTGACCGCGATCATTGCGCTGGGTTATGCCGCAGACATCCCTGCCTGCCCGAAGCGCAAAGGTGTGGAGGACTTACTGAGGTATATCTAAGCGCCAGAACAAGGAGACAC
>CANRBX010000007.1 GCA_947628955.1 uncultured Lachnospiraceae bacterium
TCTCGTCCATGGTGAGTTCAACTTCGATATGCTGCTTGACATTGAGTTTGGACAATAAGCATACCGTCTCCACATGCTGGGTTTCACAGAAAAGATCGGCGCAGGCCATCCGCTCCAGCCGGTATCCGTTTTCGAGGAATATTTTCAGATCCCGGGCCAGGCTGGTCGGCTTGCAGGAGATATAGACAAGCCTGTCTGCTCCGTAATCGATGATCTTTGTCAGCGCCCTGGGATGGATCCCGTCGCGCGGAGGATCCAGGATGATAAAGTCCGGGCGATCCGGGATCTCGTCAATAACCTTCAGCACATCCCCGGCAATGAACTCGCAGTTTGTCAGGCCATTTCGGGCCGCATTTTCGCGGGCGGCCTCCACAGCCTCCTCCACGATTTCGACGCCGATGACTCTGCGCGCCACAGGCGCGGCAAGCTGTGCGATCGTGCCGGTTCCGCTGTACAGGTCGAACACGATCCTGTCCTTCGTCTCCCCGACGTAGTCCCGCACCGTGCTGTACAGCACCTCCGCCCCCTTTGAATTGGTCTGGAAAAAGGAAAACGGCGTAATTTTAAAAGTCAGTCCCAGAAGTGTTTCGTAAAAATAGTCTCTTCCGAAAATCAGACGGCTTCTGTCGCTTCGCACTACATCCGCCAGGGAATCATTGATCATGTGCAGAAAGCCGATGATCTCTCCCTGTATGTGTCCCTGCGCCTGAAGCTCCTGCAGCGCTGCGCCAAGCGGCGCAAAGTCATGCTCTTCCTGGCTCGTCGTCACCAGACAGACCATGATCTCCCCGGTCATCTCTGCCCTGCGCACAAGCAGATGCCTCAGATAGCCCCGGTGGCTTATCTTATGATAGTAGGAAAATTTCTGCGTACGGCAGTACTCCTGCACCGTCTGTACAATCCTGTTGAAGTCCGCGTGCACGATCGCGCAGTCCTTCACCGGCAGCACGTCATACGTGCTGCCCTTCCTGTGCAGGCCAAGCACAAGTGGTCCGTCTTTATACTCATCCCCGAACGAAAACTCCATTTTGTTGCGGTAGCCGAACTCCTGCGGGCTTCCCTTTATCCCGTCGAATATATAATCCGCATGCAGCCCCGTTTTCATCCCGGAGGTTTGTGCATCGTCGTCCCATGCGGTCTGCCCCGTGCAGCTGATCCCGGCACCGTTCCTGTCCTCTGCGCCCTGCCCTGTCTGACAGATTTGTGCATCTTTATCCTCTGCGCGGTAATTTTCTGCTCCGGTGTCCCCTGTGCCCTGCTTCACCTGCCCGGCCTCCACCAGCACAGGCTCGATCAGTGCCCGCACCTGGGCGCTTTTCATTTTCAGCTGTTCCTCATAGGGCATTGTCTGGTACATGCAGCCCCCGCAGTCCGGAAAAAGGCTGCACGCCGGCGAACGTGTCTCTAGCGGGGATTTCCCGAGCACCTCGAGCAGCCGTCCCTCGGCATGGTTTTTCCGCTTTTTGATGATCGCAAAGCGAATCTTCTGCCCCGGCACGCCATTTTTGACTATGACGGTTCCTTCCTCTGTATTCACGATTCCCTTATTCGGAAACTCTACGCGCCCGATCACGCCCTCCATTATCTGTCCCTTTTTCATCCTGTCCCCCTGTATTCCTGCCACGCCCGGATGCTTCCGCTCCGCTTCTCACTTTCCTGTCCAGCCCGGACGCTTCCGCCTCGTCTCTCACTTCCCTGCCACGCCCGGACGCTTCTGCTCCGCCTCTCACTTTCCTGTCCAGCCCGGATGCTTCCGCTCCGTCTCTCACTTTCCTGCTCCGCCCGGACGCTTCCGCTTCGTCTCTCGCTTTCCTGCCCCGCCCGCTTCCGCTCCGCCTCTCACTTCCCTGCCACGCCGGACGCTTCCGCTCCGTCTCTCACTTTCCCGCTCCGCCCAGGCACTCCTGCTACACCCCGGCCTGTCCCGGCCTGCTCCGCCCCGGCGGGGCCGCATCCGTACTGATTTCCGTCTACATGGAAAGGACTCCGCAAAATAGATATCCTTATTTTGCGAAGCCCATGTTCTGCTTATCTGTTCACACGTAAGCGTCTGCCGCGGCAGGCCATCCGGCCGCCCAAACAGATCCTCTGCTTATTCCTCGTCCGAGGCTTTCTCCTCAGCCTTTTCTTCGGAATCCTCTGCGGCCGTCTCGCCGACCGGTTCCTTTTCCTTCTCTGTTTCCTTTTCCTTCTTCTCGTCCATCTCCGGGAAATCGTCGTCCTCAAAGAAATCCTCGAAGTCGTCGTCGAAATCGTCATCCATATCCTCGAGATAATCCGGAGTAAAGTAACGGTAAACTGCATATGCGATCGCCGCAACAGCCGCTACCGCGCCGATGATCGCAAAAACCCAGAGCAGGTTATTTTTACGCTTTTCCTCTTCTCTTTTCTGCAGCGCAGCCATTAACTCTTCAAATTTATTCATATTCCACACGTCCTTTCTATGGGGCCTCCATATGTTTTTTGTTAGTATATCACAGCCTTGAAAATTTTACTATAAAAACTTTTTATATTTTGAAACAATAACGAAAATTACAGCTTTTCCAGCTTCGCAAACGAGGCGAACATCTTCTTGACGCCGACCCGGTCAAACTCGACCGTCACCTCAAAATCCCGGCCGCCTTCCACAACCGCCTTCACCGTGCCGTCGCCAAATTTCACATGACGCACACGATCGCCCGGCCCGTACTCCAGGCCGTCTGACTTTTTCACCTCGAACTGTCTCGGAACCGCCACCTTCGTGCGGAAGGCCTCCAGCGCCTGCTGGCGTGCTGTCTGCCTTCTCGCCGGGACGGGCTTCTCCGGGAAGAGTTCCTTTTTCTGGAGCATTTCCTCCGGGATCTCTTCGATGAAACGCGATATCCGGTTGAAATGAACCTCGCCGCGCACCATGCGCTGCCGCGCGCTGGTCAGGGTCAGCTCGCGTCTGGCCCGGGTAATGCCCACATAGCACAGCCGGCGCTCTTCCTCGATATCCGCCGGATCGTCCGAGGCAATGCTCAGAAAGCTGGGGAACAGGCCGTCCTCCATGCCCACCAGAAACACCGCCGGAAATTCCAGGCCTTTCGCACTGTGAAGCGTCATCAGCACCACATGATCCGGATTTTCCTCAAGATCGTCTATGTCGGCCACCAGGGCCACCTCTGCGAGAAACGCATCCAGAGACGGCCCCTCCTGTTCCTCGTCGAAGGCCGCCGCCTTGTTCAGCAGCTCATCAATATTCGCGATCCGCTCATCCGCCTCATCCGTTCCCTCGTCCTCGAGCTCCTTCAGATACCCCGTAACCTCCAGGACATTTTCGATCAGCTCCTTCACAGTGAAAAATTCCGCCTTGCTGCGGAACGCCTGGATCATATCCACAAAGGCGCGCAGCTTCATGCCGGTCCTGCCGATGCCCGGGATCTTGTCCGCAGTCTTCAGCGCCTCGTAGAGGCCCATCTCATGGGCGATCGCGTAGTCCTGCGCGCGCGCAGCCGACGCCTGCCCGATCCCCCGCTTCGGCACATTGAGGATCCTGCGCACGGCCAGATCGTCCTCAGCGTTGGCGATCGTCTTCAGGTAGGCGAGCACATCCTTGATCTCTTTTCTCGCGTAGAAATTCACGCCGCCAATGATCTTATACGGAATATCCGCCAGAAGAAATTTCTCTTCAAACAGGCGCGACTGCGCGTTCGTGCGGTACAGGACCGCAAAGTCGCCATAGGCGCAGCCGTCTCTGTGCACCTTCCCGGCGATCGTCTCCGCGACGTATTCCGCCTCTTCAAATCCGTTCAGGAACTGGCGGAACTGCACGCGCTCCCCGCCCGGATTCGCCGTCCACAGCGTCTTGCTCTTGCGGCCGGCATTGTGGCGGATGACCTCATTCGCCGCATCCAGAATGCTCTGCGTCGAGCGGTAATTCTGCTCCAGGCGGATCACCTTTGCGTCCGGAAAGAAATGTTCAAAATTCAGGATATTTTCAATGTTGGCGCCCCGGAATCTGTAGATCGACTGGTCGTCGTCGCCCACGACGCACAGATTGCGGTATTTCGACGCCAGCAGGCTGATCAGTTTGAACTGGGCCGTATTTGTGTCCTGATACTCGTCCACCAGGATAAACCGGAAGCGCTCCTGATACGAGTCCAGCACCTCCGGACGGCTCTGAAACAGCTCCACCGTCCGGAAGATCAGATCGTCGAAATCCAGCGCATTGTTGTTTTTCAGCTCCCTCTGGTACTCCCGGTAAACCTGCACGGCCTTCTGCAGCTGAAAATCGCCCTGCACCCGGAGCGCAAACTCCTCCGGGCCCTCCAGCCTGTCCTTGGCCGACGAGATCGCACCGCTGAAAAACCGCTCCCTGTACAGCTTCGTGTCGATCTTCAGCCGTTTGCAGATATCCTTGATCAGCGATTTCTGATCGTCCCCATCGTAGATCGTAAAATTGGAGCCGTAACCGATCAGCTCTATGTAGCGCCGCAGGATCCTGGCGCACGTGCTGTGAAAGGTCGAGACCCAGACGCCGTGAGCCCCCTCCGGCAGCATCCGTTCCACGCGCTCGCGCATCTCGCCGGCTGCCTTGTTCGTAAACGTGATCGCCAGGATGTTCCAGGGGCTGACTCCCTCTTCCTCGATCAGCCTCACGATCCGGTGGGTCAGCACCCGCGTCTTGCCGGAACCGGCTCCCGCCAGGATCAGCAGGGGCCCCTCCACATGGCGCACCGCCTCGCACTGCTGCGGATTCAAAGAATCATATGTATTCATAATCTCCGTCCTCACTCATCAAATTCTGCCACAACCGTATAGCCGCTCTCGTCCGTGATCACCTCGGCCACCACGCCCTCCCGCGTGCTCAGCCGCTCGCGGTTCTCAAAATTTGCAGACATCGCCACCGCGGGCTCGATCGTATAGTACCAGCTCGAGGGCAGAACTCCCTCCGATACCGTGATCCGGTCGCCGGCTTTCACCAGACCCTCCCGCTCCATCTTAAATTCCATTCTGCGCATATGCGTCACCTCTCCTGCAGTCCTGTTCTCTATTCTATCCGATAGCTGCGGCGGACGTCAAATAGATTTTACAAATAGATTTTGCAATAAAGTGGGCTTGCCATTCTCACCCAAAAAACTTATAATAAAGCAAAGCGAGGTGACCATATGAATCAGCGATACACGCAGCTGCTTGGCGAGATTCTCAAACAGATGGGAAATACCGATCACATCCGGCTCTCTGATATTCCCAATATCGATCTGTATATGGATCAGGTGACACACTTCATGGATGAACATCTGGAGGGCTCCAAGCGCTATGAGGACGACAAGATCCTCACCAAGACCATGATCAACAATTACGCGAAAAACAAGCTTCTGCCTCCCCCGGAAAAAAAGCGCTATACGCGCGAGCACATGCTTCTCCTGATCTTTATCTACTACTTCAAGGGTTTCCTGCCGCTGAACGATATCCAGGCGATCCTGAAGCCGCTCACCGATCGTTTTTTCAATACTGACCAGAGCTATACGATCCAGAATATCTACGAGGAAATATATGCGCTCGGAAAAGAGCAGATCCATGAGACGATCCACCGGGTGATGGAGAGCTACCACAAGGCTGCGAACTCCTTTACGGACGCTCCGAAGGACGACCAGGAATTTCTGCAGCTGTTCTGTTTTATCTGCCTGCTGAGCTTTGACATCTATCTGAAAAAAGAAGTGATCGAAAAAATGATCGATACGCTGAATGCGCCGGAAGGCGGCCGCAGGTAAACCGCACTCCGGGCTTTCATCCGCAGCAGGCCCCGCAGGGGCCGCAGGTTTTCCTCTGTCACACTGCAGGGCTGACGCAGAACCGCCTGTCACGTCTCCACGGACAGATGCGGCTCCATGTCAGCCCTGTCTTCGTTCAGGCTCTTACGCCTGCTCTTTTTTCTCCTGCATCCGCGAGAATACCATTTCATAGCCGTCATTGCCGTAATTAAGGGAGCGGTTCACCCGGCTGATCGTGGCCGTAGAGGCGCCCGTCTTCTCGGCAATTTCGAGGTACGTCTTCTTTTCCTTCAGCATGTACGCAACCTCGAACCGCTGCGAAAGCGAAAGCAGCTCGTTCACGGTGCAGACATCTTCAAAAAAAAGATAGCATTCCTCTTTGTTCTTCAGACACATGATCGCCTCAAATAACTGGTCTACCGCGTCTGTCCTGATTTTTTTACTCATAATTCTGCCCTCACTGATGTGCACTTTGTACGGTTTTTGTCCTTTTATTCTACCACAGTACTTTAGCGCTGTAAAGTGTTTTCTGGCAATATGCCGCTCACCTGCGGTTCACATATTTCCGGTACTCCTCCACCGATCGGTTCACCACCAGCTCCTCCGGAAAACCCAGTTCCTCCAGAAGCGCCGCGGCATACTCCCTCGCTCCGACCGACATCGCGCAGTGCGCGTCACTGTTCACAATGACCGGCGTCTCATATCTGCGGCAGCATTCGAGCATCACCATATCATTGGCGCGCGTATTCCGGCGCGTGGTATACGGGCACAGCGACGTGTTGTTCAGCTCCAGCAGGACATGGTGCTCCTTTGCCGCGGCCGCCACCTCATCATAGTCCAGCGGATAGCGCCCGTCATCCGGGTGGCCGATGATGTTTACCGCGGGATTCTCGATCGCCCGCACCACCGCCCGCGTGTTCTCGGCCATGGTTCCCGGCCTGACGCAAGGAACATGCAGGCTCGCGATCACCACGTCCATGCGCTCCAGCAGCTTCTGCCTCATGTCGAGCTTTCCGTCATAATCCATGATATTGGCCTCTGTCCCAAAATACACTTCGATCCCGGACATCCTGCGCGGCAGCACCTTCAGATTTGTGAAATAAAATTCGTGGCAGGTGCCGGGCATCGCCATCGCGTGCTCCGTGATCCCGAGCAGCTCCAGCCCCGCATCCGCGGCCGCCTGCACCATTTCGTTCATCGTATTATAAGCGTGACCGCTTGCGATCGTGTGAGTATGCGAATCCAGCACAAACTTCATATGTGTCCCTCCGTTCTGTCCGCCGCGGCCGCAGTCACTCATTCATCCGCGCAAGCTTCGCGGCCTGATCCGCCGCAATGCAGCTGTCAATGATCTCCTGTATGTCACCGTCCAGGACCTTCTCCAGCTTGTACAGCGTCAGATTGATCCGGTGATCCGTGACCCGCCCCTGCGGAAAGTTGTAGGTCCTGATCTTCTCGGAGCGGTCCCCGGTGCCGACCTGGCTTCTGCGCAGTTCTGCCTCCGCATCGTGCGCCTTCTGCTGCTCGATATCATAAAGCTTCGCTCTCAGAAGCGCGAACGCCTTCGCCTTGTTCTGGAGCTGCGATTTTTCTGTCTGGCTGTATACAACAATCCCGGTCGGATAGTGGGTCAGGCGCACGGCGGAATCCGTCGTGTTGACACACTGGCCCCCGTTTCCGGAGGCGCGCATGACGTCGATCCGGATATCCTTCTCGTCGATCACGACGTCCAGCTCCTCCGCCTCCGGCATCACGGCGACCGTAACCGTCGAGGTGTGGATGCGCCCGCCGGATTCCGTCTCCGGCACACGCTGTACGCGGTGCACGCCGGACTCATATTTCAGCTTCGAATATGCGCCCTGCCCGGTGATCATGAAGCTGACGTACTTCATGCCGCCGATGCCAATCTCCTCGGCATCCATCGTCTCAATCTTCCACCGCTGGCTCTCCGCATAGTGGACGTACATCCGGTAGATCTCCGCCGCAAACAGCGCCGCCTCGTCCCCGCCGGCACCGGCACGGATCTCCACAATGACATTCTTTTCGTCGTTCGGATCCCTGGGCAGCAGAAGGATCTTCAGCTTCTGTTCCAGCTCCTCGACGCGCTTCCGGGCGTCGGCAAGCTCCTCCTTGAGCATCTCCCGCATCTCTTCGTCCGATTCCTCGTCCAGCATCTGGAGGCTGTCGTCGATCGTCTCCCTGCATTTTTTGTATTCCCTGTACGCGTCGACGATCGGCTGCAGGCCCGCCTGCTCCTTCATCAGCTTCTGAAGTCTCGCCGGATCCCCGATCACGGACGGATCATTGAGCAGGTTCAGGATCTCGTCAAAGCGCATCAGCAAATCATCTAATTTATCAAACATGGATTTTCCTCCTGATTCTTCTCTTTCCTGGCCGGCGTCCTGCGGCGGCTGTCCGGAACCCTTCGTATATCCCGCGCCCGTTCTGTGCCGCGGCAGAGGCCCCTTCCGCCCGGAATCTGCATCATGGCTCAGGTCTCTTCTGCACATGATCCGCGCCGCAGCACAGCTTCCTTCCGCCCGAAATCCGCATTGCAGTTCAGATTTCTTCCGCCCGCGGCCCGCGCCGTGCCGTGATCACCCGGTCGCGGCCCGCCAGGTCGCGCACCGTCCGGATCTCTTCAAAGCCGGCCTCCGCCAGCAGCCCTGTGACGTCCTCCGCCTGGTCGTGGCCGATCTCCAGCAGCAGCCAGCCGTCTTCCGCCAGGCGGGCCCTGCTCTTCCCGGCAATCCTCCTGTAAAAAGAAAGACCGTCCTCCCGTCCGTCGAGCGCCAGAAGCGGTTCATGGAGACGCACCTCCCCGGAGAGCTCCCCAATCACCGCCGTGCGGATATACGGCGGATTTGACACGATCATATCATAAACATCTGTTATTCCTGCGAACAGGTCGCTCTCCATCAGGCGTACCTGCGCGCCCAGCCTGCGCGCGTTCTCCTGCGCGACGGAGAGCGCTTCCGGCGAGATGTCCGAGGCGTCCACGCGCAGTCCCGGGGCATCCCCGGGCCCAAGCTTCGCAAGACTTATCGCAATACATCCCGAGCCGGTACACAGATCGAGGATCCGCATGCCGGGCCGCACCCGCGCAAGCGCTTCCTCCACAAGCGTCTCTGTATCCTGCCGCGGGATCAGCACATGCTCATTCACGCGGAAGGTCAGCCCCATAAACTCCTGCTCCCCGGTCAGGTACTGCAGGGGGATGTGGCTGCCGCGCTTCTTCAGAAGCTCAGCATAGCTCTGCAGCTGATCCTCTGCATCGGCAGAACCGCCCGCAAACGGCTCGCATGCCCGCGCCAGGTACTGCGCGCGGCCAAGCCCCGTCACATGCTCCAGCAGAAGCCAGGCATCCACGGACGCGTCTGCAACGCCGCACTGCTCCAGATACCGTTCTCCCAGACGCAGCACCTCTCTCCAGGTTATCTGTCCGCACGGCCTGTGAAATTCCCGTTCCAGTTCCAAATCCCGATCTTCCTCATCTTTTCTGTTTTTGTCCGGCCGGATTTTTATCAGGCAGCCCGGCACAGCGGCCTGCGGCGGGCCGTGCCGTTCGTGCTATTCCTCCGGCTCTTTTTCATCAAGCCCGTAATGCGTACCGAACTGCTCATTTTCAAATTTTTTCCAGTCAAACACCGCCTCGACGGACGCGATCGCCACCTCGATCATCGAGTCGTCCGGCTCCTTCGTCGTCATATGCTGCAGCAGCATGCCCGGCCTGCTCAGAAGATTTACCAGCCTGTTGTCGCTCGTACCGGCCAGCCGGATAAATTCATAGGACACGCCCGCGATCAGCGGGAGCAGCGCCAGGCGCAGCACAACACGCCAGAACCCTGTGTGCACATGGATCAGCGCAAACAGCGGAATGCTGACTACCATGATGAATATGATACTCACAAACATCACGATAAACAGAAAGCTCGTGCCGCACCGCTTGTGCTCTCTGGAGCACCCGCGCACGTTCTGCACATTCAGCTCCAGCCCGTTCTCGATGCAGTTGATGCATTTGTGCTCCGCCCCGTGATACATGAAATTCCGCTGGATATCCTTCATCCTGGAGATCAGGTACAGATATCCGAAAAAGATCAGAAGCTTCACGATGCCCTCCGCGATCAGGATCACCATCTCCGACGTGATCACCTGGCGGAGAAAGCGCGACAGAAAATACGGAAGGAAAATAAACAGCGCCACAGAAAACGCGAGCGAGAAAACCACCGTCAGCGTCATCAGGGCATCGTCCTCACCGGAAGACGAAGCACTGCCGGCCTCCTTCGCAAGCTTCGCCTCGCATTTTTCGAGGACCTTCCCCGCCGCGTCCTCACGGCCCTTTGCGCGCAGCTTCTGCGCCCTGGCCTCCGCCTTCCGGCGCGCCTTGTCCTCGCGCTCAGCGCGCTCCTCGTCCGTCTCCTCGGCAAACAGCGAAGCCGAATACATCAGCGCCTTCATGCCGAGCACCAGGGAATCAAAAAAATTGACCACGCCGCGGATGATCGGCAGCTTTATAAACTTCTGGTTCTTGATGCGGGAGCTTTTGCAGTCCTGGACGTCCACAACAATCTTCTTGTCCGGGGTGCGCACCGCCACGGCATATTTCCCGCCGTTGCGCATCATAACGCCCTCGATCACTGCCTGCCCGCCTATTCCGGATGGTTTCATCGCATTTCCTCCACGCCCCGCAGAAGGGGCAGTGCCCTGAAGGAAGGCCAGGCGCCCTGTGTCCGCGCTTCTGCGGCCTCCGCATATTCAGGTCTTTCACATAAACAAACAGGACTGCCGCGATAAGCTCTACCTGGCGACAGTCCCGTATGATCTCTCACATTATTTGGATTCAATACCATACTTCTTGTTGAATCTCTCGATACGGCCGCGGGCTGCTGCAGTCTTCTGCTGACCCGTGTAGAATGAATGGCACTTTGAGCAGACTTCTACGTGGATTTCCTTCTTGGTAGAACCTGTCACAAATGTATTGCCACAGTTGCACGTTACTGTTGCCTGGTAAAACTGCGGATGGATACCTTCCTTCATGATCTTCACCTCTTCTTCTTTGATTGTGAACTGCTGATCCGGCCCGATCTGCCGGCTCCGGTCATTTTCTGGTCGATGCCGCTCGAGTGTTACCGCGGCAAGCCTTCCCAGACTATCCCTGCAAGTCCCTGCAGTTTCCGTCCCTGTATATCCGGACAGCATTTGAATCATAACACAACCCTGAAGAAAATGCAACTGTTTTAGAAATTTTGCCCGGATTATTTTGCCGTCTAAATGAATTTCTGGCGGCGCACCTTCTGCACCAGCTCATGGTTGTCGCGCGTGTGGACAAACATATTGAGGATGTTTTCGACTGCCTCGTCCGATTTCAGGCCGTTCAGGGCGCGGCGCATGATGTAGACGGCCTCCTGCTCCTCGCGGTCCAGAAGCAGGTCCTCCCGCCTCGTCCCGGACTTCGGAATGTCGATCGCCGGGAATACGCGCTTTTCGGAGAGCCTGCGGTCAAGCACGAGCTCCATATTGCCGGTGCCCTTAAATTCCTCGTAGACCACGTCGTCCATCTTGCTCCCGGTGTCCACCAGGGCCGTCGCCAGGATGGTCAGGCTGCCTCCCTCGCGCATCTTCCGGGCCGCGCCGAAGAAGCGCTTCGGCATGTGCAGCGCCGCCGGGTCCAGACCACCTGAAAGCGTCCTGCCGCTTGGCGGGATCGTCATATTGTAGGCCCTCGCCAGACGGGTGATGCTGTCCAGCAGAATGGTCACATTTTCCTTCTGCTCCACAAGGCGCTTTGCGCGCTCGATCACCATCTCCGAGACACGCTTGTGGTGCTCCGGCAGCTCGTCGAACGTCGAGTAGATGACCTCGACATTCTCCCCGCGGATCGCCTCCCTGATGTCCGTGACCTCCTCCGGGCGCTCGTCGATCAGAAGGATCAGAAGACGCATCCTCGGATCATTCTGCAGGATGGAGCGCGCCACATCCTTCAGAAGCGTCGTCTTGCCGGCCTTCGGCGGCGAAACGATCATCCCTCTCTGGCCCTTTCCGATCGGGGAAAACAGATCCACGATCCGCATCGCCACCTCCCGCGAACCGCGCTCCATGCGCATCCGCTCATTCGGGAAGATCGGCGTCATATCTTCAAAATTGTAGCGCCGCGTCGCCTCCGACGGGCTCTTTCCATTGATCGACTTCAGATAGAGAAGCGCGCTGAACTTCTCCTGCTGCGCCTTGATCCTCGTGTTTCCGGATATGATATCCCCTGTCTTGAGGTTGAATTTGCGTATCTGCGACGGGGAGACATAGACGTCGTTATCACCCGGCAGGTAATTGTCGCTGCGGATAAAGCCAAACCCGTCCTGCATCACTTCCAGAATGCCGGTCGCGACAATACCGCTGTCGAGCTGCGAGAGCTCTGTCGGCGGCTTGTCCCGCTCCGCGCTCTGACGATTCGTATTCATATCCCCGCGCGTATCACGGCCTGTGCCCATGTCACTGCGCGTATCGCGGCCTGCGCTCATATCACTGCGCGTGTCGCGGCCCGTACCCATATCGCCGCGCGCTTCGCGGCCCGTGCCAATATCCCCGCGCGTATCGCGGCCTGCGCTCATGTCACTGCGCATTTCGCGGCCTGTTCCCATATCGCCACGTGTATCACGACCCATGCCGGTATCTCCGCGCATTTCACGGCCCGTGCCCATGTCTCCGCGCGGTTCGCGCTCGGACTCCTGGCGGGCGTATCCTGCCGCCCGGGTTCTCTGCACGGTATACTCCTGCCGCGCTTCCTGAACCCTCATATCATCATCCGCGGCGCGCAGATCTTCCTGACGATCCGTCCACGCGGCCTGCGGCCCCTTCGGATCCTCCGCACTCCCGCTCTCCGGCCTGCGGATCCTGCGCCCGGCGGACACCCTCACGCCCGGAGCGCCTGTGCGCGCTCTTGTTTTTTCCTGCTTTTCGGTACTTTTCTCCGTATCCATGTTCACCGGCGCTTCCTCCGCGAGTTTTTTCTCCCGCTCATCCTGGGCAAGCATCGCCTCGATCACCTCGCTCTTTTTCAGCGAAGAAATACCTTTCATACCTCTGGCCTTTGCCAGCTCCCTCAACACCGTCAGGGACAACGATTCATATTTTTCTTTCATAAACACCTCTTAGATTATAATTTTTCTTGCTGCTCAGTCGGGATAATTGTCTGAATCGACAGAAACGAACTCCTGATAATCACAACTTCTGTATATGTATGCAGCTATGCCGGCCGGGAACCCTCGCTGTGTGCACTACATTATACATTTCTTATCTTATCACAGGAATTTCAAAAAGAAAAGGGGGAATTTTCCCCGCAGATCTTTTTCATCCTGCCAGCATACCGCCGAGCATGCCGCCTCCCGCGCAGATCGCGAGCGATGCCAGGCTCTGCGCGAGCCCTGACTGGACCGCACGGTCCCCCATGCAGGAGACGGCCAGAAGAAGCAGAAAATACAGCACCCCCTGAAACGCTCCCCACAGGAACTTCCGCCTTGCCATTTTCCGGCCGCAGTACCAGCCTCCGAAAAGGCAGGAAACCGCGTAGGTCAGCAGGATCGCGATCTCGATCTTTCCCGTCTCCGGCTGCAGCTTCAGCATGACAAATGCCAGAACCAGCAGCACCACCGTCGTCACAAAGCAGGAGATCACCAGTCCGAGAAGAACTGCCCCGGCCGGTTTTCCCCTCTCTCTTAATTGCTCCACAGGCGCCCCTCCTTTTTCCGGTATCCGCGCACATTCCCGCGGATACGGTCCGGTCTGTTTAAAACCGTTGTTTTTTCTATAAATATATGCACCTGTCCGCGTGTTATTCCTTTTGATTCTCCCATTGCATTTTATATCAATATATTGTATATTCTGAATAACTGTTCTACTCTGCACTGATAAGGAGATGATTTTTTGGCTTCTGATGATGCCATACAGCTGCTGGCACTGCTCATTCTGGTTCTTCTGTCCGCGTTTTTTTCTTCGGCAGAAACCGCGCTCACCACGGTGAACCACATCCGCCTGCAGACCCTCGCCGATGAGGGCGACAAACGCGCGGCCGTCGCCCTGAAAACGATCGAAAATTCGCCCAGAATGCTGAGCTCCATTCTGATCGGCAACAATCTGGTCAACAATTTCTCGGCGGCGCTTGCCACGGCGCTGGCGATCCGGCTTTTCGGCCAGGGCGCTGTCGGCGCTGTGACCGGTATCCTGACGATCCTGATCCTGATCTTCGGCGAGATCACCCCGAAGACCTACGCCACCGTGAACTCCGAAAAGCTCTCGCTCGCGTATGCATCCGTGATCCTGCTGCTGATGAAGATCCTGACCCCCGTCATCTTTGTCATCAATGCGGTCTGCCGCTTTCTTCTCCGCCTCCTGCACGTGAATGCAGACAGCTCCCTGAACACGATAACCGAGGAAGAGCTGCGCACGATCGTGGACGTCAGCCACAAAGAGGGCGTGATCGAGAAGGAAGAGCGCCAGATGATCTACAACGTCGTAGATTTCGGGGACTCCCAGGCACGCGACGTCATGGTGCCGCGGGCAGATATGGTATCCGTCAGTGAATCCGCTCCATACGAGGAAGTCCGCGAACTTTTCCACGCGGAAAAATACTCGCGGCTTCCCGTCTACCGTGAGGACCGCGACGACATCGTGGGAATCCTGAACATCAAGGATTTCTTCTTCAGCAATCCCGCGAATTTCCGCGTCTCCGACGTAATGTACGAGCCCTACTACACCTATGAATCCAAAAAGACATCCGAGCTTCTGATGGAAATGCAGAAGAAATCCGTCAGCATTTCCATCGTCCTCGACGAATACGGGGCCGTGGCCGGCCTCGTCTCCCTGGAGGATCTGCTCGAGGAGATCGTCGGAGAGATCCGCGACGAATACGATGAGGATGAGAAGGATCTGATCCGGAAGACCGGCCTGAATGAATATCTGATCGAGGGCTCCGTCAAGCTGGACGACATCAATGACGCGCTCGGGCTCTCTCTGGACTCTGACGACTATGACTCGATCGGCGGGCTGGTCATCGAAAAGCTGGACCACCTCCCGGCGGAACAGGAAAGTGTCGTCACAGAGGACGGCATCCGTCTCATCGTCGACAAAATGGACCGGAACCGGATCGAAAATGTGCGGCTGATCCTGCCGGAGGCGGCCCCCGATCAGGAATCTGCAGTATGAGTCTTGCAGGCTCATTTATCCGGCACATTATAGAGGGCAAATGATGCCATACGGATTGTTCCGTGCTGCGCTGTCTGCGCTCCGCTTCGGTCGGTGCTGGACGAGCGCCACTGGCGCTCAGCACCCCACAATCCTGCCCAACATTCGGAATTCGCGGGGTCTCCGCTCCGCTTCGGTCGGTGCTAAACGAGCGCCGCCGGCGCTCAGCACCCCGACCCCACTTCTTCCTCATGTCGGGGCGGGTCATAAAGTCCTTCTTCCACTGGCATGCAAACATGCCGTGGAGGAAGGACTTTTGACCCTTGGCATCATTACATATAAAAGCAGGGTGCTGGAAGATATCGGAAGGAGTAAGATATCTCTCCGGAACACCCTGTTTTTATCGTTTTGTAAAGCTTCTTCCGGTGCGGGCCGGACGGTCAGTCCTGAATGATGCGCGTTGCCCACACCGCATTTCCGCTGATCCCGGATATGATAATGCCTGTTTTTCTTCCGGCAGCCTGTATCACCTGTCCGTCTCCGATATACATACTGACGTGATACACATATCCGTTGCGCGCATAGAAGATCAGATCTCCCGGCTCTGCGGAAGAGATCGGAATCTGCATGCCGTACACGGCCTGATCCTCCGCCACGCGCGGAAGGGAATATCCGAAATAAGAGTATATGCTCTGCACAAACCCGGAGCAGTCTGCGCCCGCAGTCAGGCTCGTTCCGCCCCAGACGTACGGATTGCCGAGGAACTGCTTCGCGAAGCTGACCATTGCCTCACGCGTCTTTGCCCCCTGGGACGCTTCCTTCACAGAGGTGAGCGTATAATAACATGCCTTATTTTCTTCCGGTTTGACCAGAGTCTCCGCAAGGGAGAAATTCGGCTCCCCGGTCTCGGCGACCTTCTGGCTGGCTGCCTTTCCGATCACCAGCTGCGAGCTTCTGACAAAGCCCCTGGCATTTCCCGATTCCACAAATATCCATTCGTCGTCGGAATCCGCGAGGATGTAGCACAGCGCCTGGTCGGCAAGCCTGCCCGTCGCCCTGGAGGCATCGTTCTTCTGTTCGTAAATCTTCACCTCGCCGGACGCGAGTGCATATTCCTTGACCGCCATGACATCCTGCACAGTGGTGTGCGTGTATGTATACGCTGCGTTGTCCGTGCGCGCGATCAGAAGCCGCGCCTGGGGCAGCTCATCAAGTCCCTTGATCTTTACGATCCGGTCCGCCGCATCTCCCGTGACCACCTCGGCGGCCTCGATAAACCCGCGGACATTCCCGGACTCCACATAATACCAGCCGTCCTCCCTGTCCTCCAGGATGAAGCAGCTCCCATAGTACGCCAGCACGCCGACTTCTCTTGCATCTGAGGATTTTTTCTCCCTGACCGATGTGCCGTCCGGATTTTTTACGATCGCATACTGCTTTTCCACCTGCGTAAAGCGGAATTCCTTCTCGATCTTCGGAGGAACGATGATCTTCTGGCGTGCGATCAGCTCTTCATTGGAAATCTTTTCCTTCTCCGACTCAGATTCACTCTCTGACTCTGACTCCGTCTCTGTCTCCGTCCCGGTCTCTGTTTCCGTCTCCGCCCCGGCCTCTGTCTCTGCCGGTTCCGCGGTCTCCGTCTCGGCCGGCATGGTCTCCCCGGATGTTCCCGGCTCTGTCTGGCCGGGAGCCGCAGTCTCTGTCTGCGTTGGTTCCGCAGCCGAGGGAAGCGTCTGCTGTTCCGTCAGCGGAGGCTCTGTAGCCGGCGGTGTCTGCAGTTCACCTGTCGAGGGCTCTGCAGGCGGTGTTGTCTGTGATTCGCCCGTCGGAGGTTCGGTGGCCGGCGGCGCCTGCGTTGACGGCTCTGTGGCAGGCGGTGCCTGCGTTGACGGCTCCGTGGCTGGCGGTGCCTGTGTCGATGGCTCCGTGGCAGGCGGCGCCTGTGTCGACGGTTCCGTGGCAGGCGGCGCCTGTGTCGATGGCTCCGTAGCCGGCGGCGCCTGTGTCGACGGCTCTGTGGCAGGCGGCGCCTGTGTCGACGGCTCTGTGGCAGGCGGTGCCTGCGTCGGCGGTTCCGTGGCTGGAGACTCTGTAGCCGGCGGCGCCTGCGTCGGCGGTTCCGTGGCAGGCGGTGCCTGCGTCGGCGGTTCCGTGGCTGGCGGCTCCGTAGCCGGCGGCGTCGGCGTCGGCGGCTCCGTGGCTGGCGGTGCCTGCGTCGGCGGCTCCGTGGCAGGCGGCGCCTGCGACCCGTCCCCTGAATTCTCCGCCCCAGACGGAGCAGGCGACGGCTCCGATATGGGCGACGGCTCGGGCTGTGACCCCCGCGGAAGCGTCTCCTCCGGCATCTGTCCATCCGATGCGCTTATTGTCTGGCCTGCGCCTCCCTCATCCTTCTCTGCGGAAGACGCCGCTGCATATATTATGTTGAAATTACCTCTGCTGGCACAGCTTGATGCCACTGCGAGCACCAGGCACAGTCCGGCAGTAAGCAACGCTTTTCTTCGCATTTTATTATCCTCTGATTAAATTTTGTAAACTGTTTTGAAAATTCATTTCAATATTTTAGCACACTGCCCTGCCATTGTAAAGTTTTTTAAGGATCATTTGATTCATCCGGTCATTTCGCCCACGTTTTGCGTGTAAACAGGACCAGGACAGGGAACAGCTCCAGCCTGCCCGCCAGCATGTCAAAGGTGAGCACCAGCTTGGAGAAATCGGAGAACGCCGCGAAATTGCTGGTCGGACCCACCATTTCCAGGCCGGGGCCGATGTTGTTGATCGTCGCGGCGACCGCCGTAAAATTCGTCGTAAAATCAAAATTGTCGATGGAGATCAGGAGCACCGATATCGCAAAAACAGCGATATACAGGGCAAAAAAAACATTCACGGAGCGGATGACATTGTGCTCCACCGTCCTCCCGTCCATCTTGACCTTCCGGACATGGCGCGGGTGCACAGCCACGTCCAGCTCCTTCGTGATCGACTTGAAGAGGATGATGATGCGCGACACCTTGAGGCCGCCGCCCGTACTGCCCGCGCACGCCCCGATAAACATCAGCAGCACCAGGATCGTCTTTGAAAATGTCGGCCAGATGTTGAAGTCTGTCGTGGCAAACCCGGTCGTCGTGATGATCGAGCTGACCTGGAACGCCGCCTGCTGAAAGGCCTCGGGCACGCTTCGGAACATGCCGGAGACATTGATCGTGATCAGCACGATCGCGGCAAGTATGACTCCGAGATAGACGCGCACCTCGCTCATCTTCAGGGCTTCCTTCGGCCTGCGGCAGGCGATAAAATAGTAGGCGTTAAAATTGACGCCGAACAGGATCATGAATACCGTGACGACCACCTGAAGATAGACCGAATATCCGCCGATGCTGTCGTTCCTGACACCGAATCCCCCGGTGCCGGCCGTGCCGAACATCGTCGTCAGCGCGTCAAACAACGGCATTCCGCCGATCAGAAGGAAAACCATCTGCGCGATGCTGAGCACAAGATACATCTTATAGAGAAGTCCGGCGGTCGCCTTCACCTTCGGAACCAGCTTTCCGACCGAAGGGCCCGGGCTTTCCGCCTTCATCAGATACATATTCGTGCCGCCGGCCAGCGGCAGGAGCGCCATCAGAAACACCAGCACACCCATTCCGCCGATCCAGTGCGTAAAGCTGCGCCAGAACAGCAGGCAGTGCGGTATGGGCTCCACCTCCGGCAGGATGCTCGAGCCGGTCGTCGTAAATCCGGAGACCGTCTCAAACAGCGCGTCGATGTAGGACGGGATCGCCCCCGCGAGCACAAACGGAAGCGCCCCGAACGCGCTGAGCACGATCCAGCAGAAGGCCACCGCAACGAAGCCCTCCTTTGCATACATACTCTGATCCTCCGGCTTTTTCCGCGAAAGCAGCCAGCCGCACAGCAGGCAGAGCAGCGCGCAGGCCAGAACCACAAACCCCTCCCGCTCCCGGTACAGAACCGCCACCAGGCAGGCCGGGGCCATGAAGGCCGCCTCTATCACCAGAACCCAGCCGATTATGTTTTTAATGATCTTATAGTTCATATCCGCCGTCCTACTTTGTCAGAATATCGCTGATGTCATTCAGGCCGCTGATCTGGGTGATCACGACTACGCCGTCACCCTCCTTTATCACATCCGAGCCTCCCGGAATGATGGCCTTTCCCTTCCGGCTGATGCTCGCGATCAGGATCCCCTTGCGGATCTTCATGTCGCGCAGCGGGGTCTCGGTCACGCGGGATTTCCCCCGGATCAGAAATTCCAGCGCCTCTGCCTTGCCGTTGATGATCTTGTGCAGCGTCTCGACATTGCTGCCGGAGGCGTTCTTCATGGAGCGGACGTAGCGGACAATGTGCTCCGTAGTGATGTCACTCGGATGGATCACCGTATCAAGGTCCAGCTCCTTGATCACCTCGTCGAACACCGGGCGGTTGATCTTGGTGATCAGCTTCATATTGCCTGTCTTTCTGGCAAACAGTGAGATCAGGATATTTTCCTCGTCCATATTGGTCAGCGCCGCAAAACTCTGATATTTGTCGACCTTCTCCTCTATCAGCAGCCCGCGGTTCGTGCCGTCCCCGTAGACGATGGTGGCCTTCGGGAGCGCCTCGGAAAGCTGCTCGCACCTCTTCTGGTCCTTCTCGATCAGCTTGACGCGGATGCCGGCCGCCAGGAGCATCTGGGCAAGGTAATAGGAGATCGAGCTTCCGCCGACGATCATGATGCTCTTGACCTGATTGGACACGATCCCGCAGCGCCGGAAAAATTCGTTCGCCTCGGCCGTAGTCCCGACGATCGTCACCAGGTCACGCGCCTGCAGGACGCTGTTGCCGTCCGGGATGATGACCTCGTCGCCCCTCTCGATCGCGCAGATCAGGATGTTCGGCATGTTGGAAAAGAGCTCCGACAGCTTCCTGCCGCTCAGGGACGACTGTTCCGACACGCGGAACTTCAGCAGATCCACACGGCTCTTCGGAAAGGAGTTCACCTCGACGGCCGACGGGAACTTCAGCACGCGGGAGATCTCGCGCGCAGCCGTGAACTCCGGATTGATCACCATCGCAAGCCCGAGCTCTTCCTTGATAAAGCTGAGCTCCGTGCTGTACTCCGGGTTGCGCACGCGCGCGATCGTATGACAGTTTCCGGCCTTCTTCGCGATCAGGCAGCAGAGCAGGTTCAGCTCGTCTGAGCCCGTCACTGCGATCAGCAGCTCTGCCTTTCTGATCCCGGCCTCCATCTGGACCGAGTAGCTGGCGCCGTTTCCGGCGATCCCCATCAGGTCGTAAACGTCTGAGAGCTCATCCACCACCTCTTCCCGGCGGTCTATCACCGTAATATCATTGTTCTCGCGGCTCAGCTCGATCGCAAGCGCCCGGCCGACCTTTCCTGCTCCCACAATAATGATCTTCATAAGCCCTGCGTCCCCTTAAAAGTACTCTTTTGAAAGCTTTTCAAATTCAGGCAGTGCATTTACGATCGTCTCATACGACACACAGTACGCGAGGCGCACATATCCCGGGCACGCAAAGGAGGTTCCCGGCACCATCAGGATATGGTACTTCTTTGCCGCCTCCACAAATTCCTTTTCATTTTCAACCGGGGATTTCAGCCACAGGTAGAACGCGCCCTCCGGCTTTACGCATGTGAACCCGAGCGATGTCAGCCCCTCATAGAGCGTCCTGCGGTTCCGGTCATAGTAGCCCAGATCGACCTCCGAGTCGACACATTTCGCCACTGCCAGCTGGATCAGCGAAGGCGCGTTGACGCAGCCGCTGATGCGGTTTGCGATCGTCGCGGCGGCGATCGTGTCCGCGCTCTCCTCCACCTCGTCCGGGATCACCACATAGCCGATGCGCTCTCCCGGCAGAGAGAGGGATTTGCTGTAGGAATAGACCACCATCGTATTGTCATAGTATTTTGTGATAAACGGGACCGCCGCCCCGTCAAATGCCAGCTCACGGTACGGCTCGTCCGAGAGCAGATAGATCGCATGGCCGTACTCCTTCTGCTTCTGCTCCATGACAGCCGCCAGCTTCCGTATCGTCTCCTCCGAGAAGACGACGCCCGTCGGATTGTGCGGGTTGTTGATAATGACCGCCTTCGTCTTCGGCGAGAGCTTCCGCTCAAAGTCGGCCAGATTCAGCTGGAAGGTCTCCGTGTCCGGATCCACCTGCACCAGAACGCCGTCGTAGTTGCCGATATAGGCTCCGTACTCCAGAAAATACGGGGCAAACACGATCACCTCGTCCCCGGCGTTTACGAGCGTCTTCAGGCACACATTGAGCCCGCTGCCCGCGCCCACGGTCATGATGAGGTTCTCCTCCGTAAAATCTGTCCCGAACCTCCGGTTCAGGTTGTCCGCGACCGCTTTCCTTACATGCGGAAATCCGGCATTGCTCATATAACCATGCACAAACACCGGATCTTCTTCATTGAGGATGCTGATGATCGCCTCCCTGATCCCGGCCGGAGCCGGAACGTTCGGGTTCCCCAGGCTGAAATCATAAACTTTATCGGCGCCGAACTCGGCCGCCATACGCTTCCCTTCCTCGAACATCGCGCGGATTGCGGAATTGTTCTTCAGAAACGGTTTCATTTTCTCCGATATCATAGTATTCTGTTCCTCCGTCTTCCTCCGGCAGGCCGCTTCAGGCCGCGGTGCCGACGCAAAAATACGCCGCCGGGCTCCGCAGCCTGCAGGTCTTTACCGAAATCTGTAACCATTATATGCCCTCAGAATAACCGTGTCAATAACAGAACAAAAGCCTCCCCGTCATTCAAACGGGAACCGGAACTCCTTCAGGCCAAAGCGGTCGCGCAGCCCGGTCAGCTCCTTCTGGACCGCCTCACCGACCGGCACGCCCTTATCCTTCCGGAACTGCCAGACCTCGTATTCCTTCTCCCCGGCCGTATAGATCCGCTCCTGTCCCGGCGCCTTCTCGGAAGCGCGCAGCTCCCGCAGAATGTTTCCGGCTGTTTTTTTGAAGGAATCCGCCCCCATGAACGCTTCCGTGTCGATCGCGATAAAGAAATGCCCCAGGGGATACGGGATCTTCCTGCCGTCCGCGTCAAAGCCGGAGAGCATCCTCATATAGCTTCCCGCCTGCAGAGCTGCGGAGAGGATCTCGACCACGGCTGCATAGCCGTAGCCCTTGTAGCCGCCCAGCTCCTCCCCGATCCCTCCGACCGGGGCCAGCGCGGCGCGCTTCTCATTGAGAGCCTTCAGGATATCCTCGCTGTCCGTCATCGCCTGGCCGTCGCGCCCGATCACCACGCCGGCGGGCGTCGGAAGCCCCTCGCGCGCGTAGTACTCGATCTTTCCCCTCTGAGTGACCGAGGTCGCACAGTCGAGCAGGAACGGAAACGGCTCGTCCGTCGGCATCCCGAACGTCAGCGGATTCGTGCCCAGCATGTTTTCCACGCCAAAGGTCGGCGCCGTGGAGGGCCTCGCGTTCGTGCCCGTGATCCCGATCATGTCCTGTTCTGTCGCCATCGTCGCATAGTAGCCCGCAATCCCGTAATGTGTTGAATTGCGCACGGCCACCATCCCCATGCCGTACTTCTTCGCCTTGTCGATCGCCATCTGCATCGATTTCGTCCCGACGACCATCCCCATGCCGTTATGTCCGTCCACAACGGCCGTGGTCGGCGTCTCCCGGACCACCTCAAACTCCGTCCGCGGGTTCAGGATGCCGGCGTCGATGCGGTCAATATAGATCGGCTTGAAGCGGTTGCAGCCATGGCTCTCGATGCCGCGCCGATCGCTCTCCAGAAGCACCTCCGCGCAGATCTTCGCGTCCTCCTGCGGCACGCCCTCTCTGCAGAACACCGCCACCATAAAATCCCGCATCATATCCCATGGAACGAAGGGTCTCGTCTCTCTCATCTGCTTCCCTCCTGTCTGATTCCCGGACGATGCCGCGCTCAGGCGCACAGCGCCGCCACGACCTGGCTGATCACCCTGCCGTCGGCCTTGCCCTTCAGCTCGCCCATGACGGCTTTCATGATCTGCCCCTTGTTCTTCGTAGCGAGCAGATCCGCAAACTTCTCCTGCAGGTACGCCTTCACCTCATCCGCGGACATCAGCTTCGGCGCGTACTCCGAGATCACGTCGTAGCGGAACTGGTATTCCTCCTTCAGATCCGCGCGGGAATCCGGGCATGTGTCGATCTGCTCCTTCACCGTCTTCATCTCTTTTAAGATCACGCGGTTCGTCAGCTCCTCCGGGATATCGTCCCTGCAGCCCTCGTCGATCGCGGCCTTCTTGACCGCGGAGATCAGGGAAGAGATCGCCTCCTTGCGCGGCTTATCCTTTGCTTTCATTGCAGCTACCATGTCTTTTCTCAGCAATTCAATATCCATATTCTTCCTCCTGAATCTTTTAACGCCAGAGTACACAGGCCCCTGTGTCCCCTGTAGCTCTGGCGTCGTGTTTTATGTCTCATATCATCTGATGATGCCGGGGTCAGATGATGCCATACGGATTGTTCCGTGCTTCGCACTTCCGCAGTCCTGCCACCTGACTTATGTAAGGAAATCCTTCAGCCTCTTGCTCCGCGACGGATGGCGCAGCTTCCGCAGGGCCTTTGCCTCGATCTGGCGGATGCGCTCGCGCGTGACGTTGAACTCCTTGCCGACTTCCTCGAGCGTCCTGGCGCGGCCGTCCTCCAGGCCGAAACGCAGCCGCACGACCTGCCGTTCGCGATCCGTCAGCGACTCGAGCGCGGTGCTGAGCTCCTCGCGCAGCATCGAGAACGCCGCCGAATCCGCCGGAGAGAGCGCCGTGTCGTCCTCGATAAAGTCCCCGAGATGGGAGTCGTCTTCCTCGCCGATCGGAGTGTCAAGAGAGACCGGATCCCTGGAGATCTTGAGAACCTCCCGCACACGGCTGACCGGCACGTTCAGGCGGTCCGCCACCTCCTCGGGCGTCGGCTCGCGGCCGAACTCCTGGAGCAGCGTCCTCGTCATGCGCAGCGTCTTGTTGATCGTCTCCACCATGTGCACCGGCACGCGGATCGTCCTGCCCGTGTCCGCGATCCCGCGCGTGATGGCCTGGCGGATCCACCAGGTCGCATATGTGCTGAACTTGTAGCCCTTTGTATAGTCAAACTTGTCGACCGCCTTCATCAGGCCCATGTTTCCCTCCTGGATCAGATCCAGAAACGGCATGCCCCTGCCGACATATTTTTTGGCGATGCTGACCACCAGGCGCAGATTCGCCTCCGTCAGGGCCTTCTTCGCCTCTTCGTCCCCGGACTCGACGCGCTTTGCCAGCTCGACCTCCTCATCCCCTGACAGCAGGGGGACATTTCCGATCTCCTTTAAGTACATGCGCACGGGATCCTCCGTGCTCACGCCCTCCAGGACGTCCACGTCGCTGATCAGCTCGATCTCGTCATGGTCGGACAGCAGAATGTCCTCCTCCGACTCGAGAAGCAGGTCGTCCGCCCCGTCCTCCGCGGACTTGATCTGCATGATATCGATATGGTTCTTTTCGAGATACTCAAGAATCATATCCATCTTGTCTTCCGTCAGTTCGATTCCGTCAAAAGCCCTGAGGATCTCGTCGTATTCCAGCGTATTTTTCTTCGACTTGGCAAGAGTTTTCAGGCCCTCCAGAGTCTTTATAAACTGCTCCTGTGCTTCGTTCATCAATGATCTCTCCTCATCATTTTCGCTCTTTCTAACATAACATTTTTGTCAAACGATGTCAACGTCCCGTCAAAAACTGTCAGAAAAATCCTAATCGTGTCATGCAGCCATCCGGATGGGCGGACGGCCGCCGTATCATGCCTTCCCCGGCAGCATCGCCACGCTGCGCAGAGAAATCAGAGGACCTCCCGTGTGCTCAATATATTCCCTCGTGATCGTCACACTTCCGATGTTTTCATCCTTCGGTATCTCATACATAATATCCAGCATAAACTCTTCCAGGATCGAGCGCAGCGCGCGGGCCCCGGTCTTCTTCTCGAGCGCCTTCTCCGCGATCGCCTCCAGCGCCCCGTCGTCGATCAGAAGCTGCACCTCATCAAGCTCCAGCAGCTTCTGGTACTGCTTGAGGATCGCGTTGCGCGGCTCCTTCAGGATCCGCACCAGCATCTCCTTCGTCAGGGCCTCCAGCGAAAAGATGATCGGGAGACGCCCGATAAACTCCGGGATCATGCCGAATGCGCGCAGATCCTCCACCGTCACGCGCGTGAGCAGGTTCGGATCCTCGTCATATTTATCCTTCAGGTCGGCCAGAAAGCCGATCGACGCCTGTTTGTTCAGGCGCTCTTTGATGATGTCCTCCAGCCCGGGAAAGGCGCCTCCGCAGATAAACAGGATGTTCTGCGTGTTTACCGTGACCATCGGCACCATCGCATTCTTGCTGGCCGCGCCGACCGGCACCTCGACCTCGCTCCCCTCCAGAAGCTTCAGCATCCCCTGCTGCACCGCCTCCCCGCTGACGTCACGCTGGTTCGCGTTGCGCTTTTTCGCGATCTTGTCGATCTCGTCGATGAACACGATCCCCTGCTCCGCGCGCTCCACATCGTTGTCCGCGGCGGTGAGCAGGCGCGAGATCACGCTCTCAATGTCGTCGCCGATATAGCCGGCCTCGGTGAGCGAGGTCGCGTCCGCCATCGCGAGCGGCACATCCAGAAGCCGCGCCAGCGTCTTCACCAGATACGTCTTTCCAGAGCCCGTCGGCCCGAGCATCAGCATGTTGGACTTCTCGATCTCGACGTCGTCCGCGCCTGCCGCGATCCTCTTGTAGTGGTTGTACACCGCAACCGATATTACCTTCTTGGCATGATCCTGGCCGACCACATACTCGTCAAGGCTGGCCTTGATCCTGTGCGGCGCCGGAATGCTGCGGATGTCAAATTCCTTCGCGGGCTGCTTATCCTTCGGCTTCTTCTTTTTGATCTGCTGCT
Organism: uncultured Lachnospiraceae bacterium; assembly: GCA_947628955.1. Lineage (GTDB taxonomy): Bacteria > Bacillota > Clostridia > Lachnospirales > Lachnospiraceae > Choladousia. The sequence continues at coordinate 25,836 of CANRBX010000007.1, forward strand.
TCGGCACCCCCATCCCCAGGCCGCTCAGGATATCCGACAGGTTGATCATGCTGATCGTCGGGATCCCCTTTCCCTGGCTCTCCTTCTTCTCAGTCTCATCCTGCTTTTCCTGTCCGTCCTTCTTTTCCGGATCTGGTTTCTCCGGATCCTGCTTTTTTTCGGCGGACTGATCCGCCGGGGGCGTCAGGCCCATAAGGTCCGTGTAGGAAATACCGGAAAACCTCATCGAATCCATCGCCTTCTGCAGGCACTCCTGGCAGATGCAGATGTCCTTGCCCATCTCCAGCATCTTTCCTGCGCGGCTCTCCGGCCGCCTGCACATCAGACAGATCTTCTCGTAATCGTCTCTTCTCTCATCATCCATATCGCAAAACTCCCATTATCCTGTGCGCACCCGTGCAGCCTCCGCAGAAAACCCGGATCCCGCCTCTTTTCGCGCGCCCGCATCCCCGAAAGCCGTCTCATCATGCGCGGCCTCCGCAGAAAACCCGAAAGCACGCCTCTTTTCGCGCGGCCGCATTCCGCAGGGCAGGAAACGCATCCCGTGCGCAGCGCCCCGCTTACTCCACCGTCACCGACTTGGCAAGATTTCTCGGCTTATCCACGTCGCAGCCCTTTCCGATCGCCACGTAATACGCAAACAGCTGCAGCGGGATCACCGCGAGCGACGTCGTAAAATATTTATAGGTTTCCGGTATATAGATCACATAGTCCGCGGCCTTCTCCACCTCTGTGTTGCCGACATTCGTCACGGCCAGCACGAACGCACCGCGCGTCTTGACCTCCACGATGTTGCTGACCGCCTTCTTGTACAAGTCCTCCTGCGTCAGCACAGCCGCCACGAGCGTCCCCTCCTCGATCAGGGAGATGGTCCCGTGCTTCAGCTCCCCGGCCGCATACGCCTCGGAGTGGATGTAGGAGACCTCCTTCAGCTTGAGGGAACCCTCGAGAGAGATCGCATAGTCAATGCCGCGCCCGATAAAGAACACGTCCCGCGCCGCGATATAGCGGTTCGCGAACCTCTGCAGCTTCTCCTTGTGCCCGAGCAGCATCTCGATGTGCTCCGGCAGCCGGCGAAGCTCCGCCAGCATCTCGTCCGTCTCTTCCTGACTCACGACACCGCGCGCCTGCGCGAAGCGGATCGCCAGCAGATACTCTGCGATCAGCTGCGTACTGTACGCCTTCGTCGTCGCCACCGCGATCTCCGGGCCGGCCCACGTATACATGACGTTGTCCGCCTCGCGCGCGATGGAGCTGCCGACCACGTTCACGATCCCGAGCACTCTCACGCCCCGCCGCTTCGCCTCGCGCAGGGCCGCCAGGGTGTCGGCCGTCTCGCCGGACTGGCTGACCACGATCACCAGCGTCTCGGAATCGAGGATGGGATTGCGGTAGCGGAACTCTGAGGCCAGATCCACCTCTGTCGGGATCCTCGCAAGCCCCTCAAATACGTACTTTGCCACGACGCCGGTGTGATAGGCGGAGCCGCAGGCCACAATAAAGATCTTCCGGACGGCGCGGATCTCCTCCTCCGTCATCCCGAGCTCCTCGATCTCCACCCTGCCGTCCCGGATCCTCGGATTCAGCGTATCCAGCACGGCCTTCGGCTGCTCATAGATCTCCTTGAGCATGAAGTGCTCATACCCGGCTTTCTCTGCCGCGGTGACGTCCCACTGGATCGTCACGGCCTCCTTCCAGATCGGCTCTCCGTCAATGTTGAAAAACTCCAGCCCCTCTGCGTCCATGCAGACGATTTCTTCGTTCTGGATAAAATAGACGTCCCGCGTGTATTTCAGGATCGCCGGCACATCCGAGGCGATCAGATTTCCGTCCCGGGACGTTCCCGCGATCAGCGGGCTGTCCTTGCGCACCGCATAGATTTTTCCCGGCTGATCCTGGAAAATGATCCCCAGCGCATAGGATCCCTCCACACGGTTCATCATTTTCAGAACCGCCTGCAGCGGGTCCCCTTTATAATAGTAATCCAGAAGGTGGGCCACAACCTCCGTGTCTGTCTCGGAGGCAAAGGCATAGCCCCTCTCAGTCAGCATATTTCTCAGCTTCTGGTAGTTCTCGATGATCCCGTTGTGCACCACCGCGATCGTGCCCGCCTCGTTAAAATGCGGATGTGCGTTCTCATTCGAGGGCACGCCGTGTGTCGCCCATCTCGTATGGCCGATCCCGCACGTCCCCGAAAGCATCCGCCCGTCATGCGTCAGCTCCCTTAGGATCTTCAGCCGGCCCCTGGCCTTCGTGATCCGGATCTTCTCTCCGTCGCAGACCGCGATCCCGGCGGAGTCATACCCGCGGTACTCCAGCTTATCGAGGCCGTCCAGCAGAACCGGCGCGGCCTGTTCATTTCCCGTATATCCGACAATGCCACACATAATATATTACCTCCAGTAATTCCGATTCGCAGTGCACCTCAGGATCAGCCACTGCGGCAGCTTCTGATATTGTTTTCCGAGCCTGTAGCCGAGATATTTGCACCCGCTGTTCACAATCAGCTTCGGAATGAGCCAGGGCATCCTGTTCCTGCACAGCCAGGCCGCCGTCTGCCTCACCATGCGGATCCCCTCGCTCTCTGACTTCACCCGGGAGAAGACCTCCGGGTGCTCCGCCTGTGAGACTCCCAGGTCAAAATTCCTGTGGAACTGCTGCAGGCAGCTGTAATTGTGAGAGTGGATGACCCTCGCGTCCGCACAGTATGCGACCGCCCTCCCCTGCAGGATCAGGCGTCCGGCAAAGATCATGTCTTCATTGAAAATCGTCCGCTGCTCGAAGCCCCCAAGCTCATCATATGCGCTCCTGCGGTACATAGCACACACATTCGAGCAGAAAAAAGTTTTTATCCCGAGCTCCGGCAGGTCTTCCGCCGTCTTGATCCGGCTCTCTTCCCCGTAATTGAAGCCGCGTATATACCGCTCCAGCACGCCGCAGTCCTTCGCCGGCAGCTGGCGCGCATACGACGCGCAGACCTGCTCCTGCGCAAACGGCGCCAGAAGCGAGCGGATCAGGTCTCTGTCCGCCGGAAGCGCATCCTGCGTCATGAACAGCAGGTAGTCCCCGTCCAGCATGGAGGCGGCCATGCGGCGCGTCCCGCCGTGGTCGAACTCCTTTTTGCTGATGTGCACCACCCGGACCGGGCCGAGCCCCTGCACCAGGCGCTCGTCAAACAGCTCCTGCTCCGTATTCACGAGAAGGATCTGCGCCGGCTTTACTGTCTGGCGCAGCAGCCGCAGAAGCAGCGTGCGCAGCTCTTCCCCCGGCCGGTACACCGGGATCACCACATCGATCTCCGGTCTGGTCTCCTTTTTTTCCATGCTTCCACCTCAAACCGTCATTCAGGCGCCGCGCCCCGCTTTCCAAAGCGGATGCCGTCCGGACATCACTGGATCCCGGTGTCCGAAATGATCTTGCTGCTGATCTCCTGCACCGTCTGTGACGGGGTGTAGTTTTCGTCGTCAAACAGATACTCGTGGAGCTGTCTGACGTTGTCTGCCAGGTTCACCGGCACGACGCAGTCCCCTGCGGAGATGTTTGCCGGAGTCTGGTTGAACGGAAAGCCCGTCGTCTCCAGTATATTGTAGTCGCCGATTCTGGAGGCCAGGGCGATCAGCTCCGTAGTGCTCAGGCTCGTGGAAACATAATCCATCATCGTGGTCACCATCGGGATCAGGGCAGCCGGCCCTTTCTCCCTGGCCTTCTCGAAGATCTTTCCGAGGACGATCCTCTGGCGCTCCGTGCGCTTGAAGTCCCAGCCGGTCGTATAGCGGATCCGGCAGTAGGCCATCGCCTGTATCCCGGTCACCTGCTGGGTTCCAGCATGATCGATCTCCGTGTAATCGACCCCGGTCACCTGCGACGTCTCAACCAGGTATCCGTTCAGCCACTTCATCTCTTCCTCGGTGATGTCGATCTCGATCCCTCCAAGCAGGTCGACCGCCTCAATGATCGCATTGAAATCCACGGTCATAAAATCCTCGATGTCGAGATCCAGGTTTTTGTTCAGCATGTTGACCGAGCGCTCCGCCCCGCCGCCCGCAAAGCATTCGGTCGCCTTGCGGTACTCTCCGTTCGTGTTGTCAAGATAGGTGTCGCGGTACACGGACACCAGCTTTACGTCGCCGGTCTTTTCATTGATGCTCGCGATCATGATCGTGTCGCTGTTCGTGCCGTTTTCCAGCCTTCCCTCGCGCGAGTCCACGCCGAACAGCGCGATATTGCGGTAGCCCGAGGCGGAGATCCCGGTATTCACCAGGATATCCTTCAGCTTTACCCGGTCGATCTTGCTCAGCTGGGTCGCGGCAAACAGTCCGATCCCGAGTATGAGCAGCACCAGCAGCTCCAGGACAAAGATCAGCTTCCTGTGCTTTTTCTTCTTTCTCTTTTTCCCGCCGCGGTCATCCCGCGGGCCGTCATAGTAGCCCTGCGGGCCGCCGTAATCCCGGCGGTCGTCGTAATAGCCCTGTGGGCCGTCATACTCCTGCGGGCCGCCGTAGCCCTGTGGGCCGTCATACCCCTGCGGGCCGCCATAGCCCTGGCGGTCGTCATACCCCTGCGGATCGCCGTAGCGGCCCTGCGGATCCTCATAATACTCCTGTCCCCCGACGTTTCCCCTTCTCTGATCTCTCTTTTTCGCCATAGATTCTCCCCTCAAGATTTTTTTCTATACTCAATATGCGTTCTTGTTGATAAAGCCCTTAAACAAAGTCAGGATCAGGATCTTGATATCCAGGCCGATGGTCCAGTTCTCGATGTAATACAGATCATGCTCGATCCTTTTGCGGATCGAGGTATTTCCCCTGTAGCCGTTGACCTGCGCCCACCCGGTCATCCCGGGGCGCACCTGGTGCTTGACCATGTAGCGCGGGATCTCCTCACGGAATTTCTCCACGAACTGCGGGCGTTCCGGGCGCGGCCCGACAAGGCTCATGTCCCCCTTCAGGACATTAAACAGCTGCGGCAACTCGTCGATGCTGGTCTTCCGGATAAATTTTCCGACCGGCGTGACCCTCGGATCATTCTTCACCGTCCAGCCCCTGCTCTCCTCCCGCCTGGGCTGAACCTCCATGGAGCGGAATTTATACATCTGGAACGGCTTGTTGTGCAGCCCCACACGCTCCTGTTTGAAGATCAGCGGCCCCTTCGAGGTCAGCTTGACCAGAACCGCCGTCACCAGCATGATGGGGGAAAACAGGATGATCGCCGCCAGAGCGCCGATAAAGTCCATGATCCGCTTCACCATCATATTGAAGGTGTTGGAGAGCGGGACATGCCGGATGTTGATCACCGGAAGCCCGAGGATGTCTTCTGTGTACGGTTTTGTCGGTATGATATTGCTGTAGTCCGGGATGAACTTTGTGTGCACGCCGGACTTTTCACACATGGCCACGATGCGCTCCAGCTTGTCGTACTCGTGCAGGCCGAGCGTGATCGCGATCTCGTCCGGCTGGTTTCCCTCCAGGATATAGCTCAGGCTGTCTGTAAAGCCCAGAACCTCCACGTTGCGGTACAGCGTCCCCGTGGGCACATTGTCGTCCAGAATGCCCAGCACCCGGTATCCCCACTGCGGGTTCTGCACGATCCGGTCGATGTACTCCTCCGCCGCGCGGCTGTAGCCCACGAGAATGACATGCTTCTGGTTCAGGCCGATCCTCCGCGCATTCATGAGCACCATGCGCACAATGTTGCGCTCCAGGACCGTCAGCACCACGTTCAGCACCAGGAACACCAGCATCATCATTCTGGAAGCGTCCATCTGGTGCAGCAGATAAAGCACTGCCATGATGGTCAGCCCGCCGATGATGTTCGCCTTCAGGATGTTTCCGCCCTCGAGCCGTCTGCCCTGCATCCGCATCGGCGTATAGAGATTGAACGCATAATACAGCAGCAAAAAAGAAGGCACCAGAACCACAAGTGCCATCATATAGATCTCCGGCGGAAGGACGCCTACTTCGCGGTTGCTCACGCTCGCAAGCATCACGTACCACGCCGTGAGATAGGACACAATGAGAACAACCGCGTCCAGGATCACCTGAAGACGCATAAAATATTTCTGATTATCCCTGATCAAAGCTTCTCACCCCTGATAATGCCAAAGCCGCACGGCTCCCCGCTGCCCGGCATCAGACCCCTGACAGTCTCCGGACCGTATTGACCCAGAGCTCCCACTGTATCGTCAGATAGTGCGGCAGATTTTCTCTCCGGACTCTGACCTTCTTTTCCCTTCTGCACAGCCGGATCCCCTTCCCCAGCCCTGCAGCGTAATCCCTGAAAAAACCGCGGTGCGCAAAAAACCCCATCTTAACCAGAAATCCCACCGCCAGAAACGGCAGATTCAGTATGATCTGAGGCCACGGCATATTTTTGTATATCAGATAAATGCTGTTCCTTGAAGAATAGCGCGTCTTGAATTCATTGTAAAGGGATCCGCTCGTCGCGCTCCCGACATGGCGCACGACCGCCTCCGGGATATAGTAATTGCGGTAGCCCGCAATCTTCGCCCGGTAGCAGATATCGACGTCCTCCAGATAGGCGAAATGCGCCTCGTCAAACAGGCCGATCTCGTCAAAAACAGCCCTGCGGTAGATCGACGCGCCCGCGCAGGCGGAAAAGACCTCGCAGCTTTTTCTGTACCTGCCCGCCGGCCTTCCCTTGCCGCGCGCAAACGCCCAGCCAAGCGCGCAGTAGAAATCCCCCGCACTGTCGATCCGCCCCGGATCGTCCATCCGGACCATCCTGGGAGCACAGGCAAAGCAGCGGGGACGCCTGCGGACTGCACGAAGCAGCGTCTCCACAAAGGCCGGCTCGCACATCGTGTCATTGTTCAGAAGGATCACGTACGGCGTCCGCGCCATGCGGATCCCCTCGTTTACTGCCGCACAGAAGCCGCGGTTGGAATCAAACCGCCGCACTGCAACCTCCGGGTAATGCGTCTGCACAAGCTGCGCGCTCCCGTCCTCGGAGCCGTTGTCGATCAGGATCACAGAAAAATCCCGCACCGTCTGTTTTCTCAGCGAATCCAGGCAGTTCTCCAGATATTTTGCCCCATTGTAATTTGGTATCACGACAGTTACATCTATCATCAGGACTTCCTCTTTATCTTTTTTTCAGAGAGTAGTCGCACGCCTTCAGAGAAAAGCCCGGATTGTAATAGGGGTCTCCCTTCCTCAGCACCTCTTTCCAGCGCGCCTGCATAAAATCAATCTCGCTCTTAAACCGCAGCTGCTTCTCCGGCGTGTCCTCGTAGCCGCGGGTCTTTGACTCGTAATGGTACATCTCCACATTCGGCTCATAGACGACCAGCCAGCCCCGGCTGCGCACCCGCAGGCAGAAATCGACGTCGTTGAAGGCCACCGCGATCTTCTCGTCGAAGCCTCCCGCCGCCTCCCAGGCCCTGCGGTCCACCATCATGCACGCCGCCGTCACGGCGCTCAGATCCTGCTGCAGGATCGCCTTCCTGAGATAGCCGCTGCGCTCCCTCGGCATACCCACGAAAAGGGAGCCGGCCACGCCGCCGATCCCGACGATCACCCCCGCATGCTGGATCGTATCGTCCGGAAAATACAGCCTGGCGCCGACGATCCCCACGCCGCTTCTCATGCACTGCCCGAGCATACGCTCCAGCCAGTCCGGCGTGATCACCGTGATATCATTGTTCAGGCAGACGATATACTCTCCCTTTGCGAAGGAAAAGCCGTAATTGTTCAGCGCAGAGTAGTTAAAACCGTCCTTCCAATATAATACCCGAATTCCGTCTTTTCCGTCAATCTCTTTATAATAGGAAAAAGTCTCCGGCTCGGTACTGTTATTCTCAATGATCAGAATCTCGTAATTTCTGTATGTGCTCTTCTGCCGGACGGACTCGAGGCAGCTTCGAAGCGTCTCCGCCTGGTCCTTGTTCGGGATCAGGATCGAGACGAGCGGCTCTGACGGCAGGCGGTATTTCACGCGGTAGAATCCGGGGAACTTCGTGTCCGTCACCTCGGCGTCCTCCCCGCAGCGCCTGATATGCTCCAGCACCGCCCTCTTTCCGGCATCATACGCATATTTCTTGCTCATGGGATTGTCCGCTGTGGAGGCCGCGTGCACACGCCAGTGATACAGCACCTTCGGAATATGCGCGATCTTTTCCGTCTGCTCCACACAGCGGAGCAGAAATTCGTGGTCCTGCGCGCCGTCGTACGCGTCGTCCAGGCCGCCCACGAGCCCGATCAGCCTTCTGCGCACCACGAGCAGGTGGCAGATGTAATTGTTCGCGCGCAGCAGATCCAGATTAAAATCCGGCTTGAGATTCGGCTGGAAATGCTCCTCCGTCTCCCCCCTAATCTTGTCCTCGTCCGTATAGATGATATCCGCCCCCGAGCGCACGGCCTCGCAGGCCACCTCGTACAGGGCGTTTTCCGCCAGCAGGTCATCGTGGTCAAACAGGGCGACGTATTCCCCGGCAGCAATCGCGATCGCCGCGTTCGTGTTTCCGGAAATTCCCAGGTTCTTTTCAAGGATCTCATAGCGGATCCTGCCGTCCGCCAGATACTGTCGGACGACGGCCTGCGTCCCGGACGGATCCGGGCTTCCGTCTACCATGCACAGCTCCCAGTGCGGGTACGTCTGTCTCTGGACAGACTCGATCATCTCCCGCAGGAACCGCTCCGGCGTCTGAAAAAGCGGGACCACGACGCTGATCAGGGGCGGATGGTCCCAGTGCCTGCGGCGCTGCTTTTCAAGCTCCTGCGCGGAGGGCAGCCCCTGCAGGAACCACTCCTGATAATCGGTCTCAACTTCCTCCATGCGCTCGGACAGACGTACGCGGAACTCCCGGAATCCGTACTGCTTCCAGTAAGAGAGTCCTTTTTTTATTGTATAGAAATTCAGGCTTTTCAATACCTTTCGAATGTCCATCCGGCGCTCACTCCTGAATTATATTTTTAATGAATGAAAAAACTTCGGACGGACTCCGCCACCAGCTCGCGCTCCTCCTGCTTCAGCCCGTAGAACATCGGAAGCCGCAGAAGCCGCTCGCTGTCCTTCGTGGTGTAGCGGTCCTCCCCGTGGAAGCGTCCGTACTTTTTGCCGGCCGTCGCAGTGTGCAGCGGCACATAGTGGAACACAGAGTGCACTCCGCAGCTGCGCAGATGGCGGATCATCGCCGCCCGCGTCGGCTCGTCCTTCAGCTTAATATAGTACATATGGGCGTTGTGCTGCGCATAATCCGGCACAAACGGCTGCTCAAGATATCCCTTTTCCGCAAGATCCCTGAGCTCTCTGTGATAGAAATCATAGGTCGCCATACGGTCCGCCCGGATCTCGTCCGCGAGCTCAAGCTGCGCCCACAGATAGGCCGCATTCATATCGCTCGGCAGATAGGATGAGCCGTAGCTGACCCACGTATACTTGTCGATCTGGCCGCGGAAAAACTTGCTCCGGTCGGTTCCCTTCTCACGCAGGATCTCCGCGTCCTCCAGCTTGTCCTCGCGGCTGAACACAACGGCGCCGCCCTCGCCCATCGAAAAATTCTTCGTCTCGTGGAAGCTGTAGCAGCCGAAATCTCCGATCGTGCCAAGCGCGCGTCCCTTATAGTATGCGTCCACTCCCTGCGCCGCATCCTCCACCACCTGAAGTCCATGGCGCTTCGCGATGTCCATGATCTCATCCATCGCGCAGGCGACCCCCGCGTAATGCACCGGGGCGATCACCTTCGTGCGCTCCGTGACCGCGTCCTCGATCAGCTTTTCGTCGATATTCATCGTATCCGGACGGATGTCCACAAATACAAGCGTCGCGCCGCGCTGCACGAACGCGTCCGCCGTAGAGCAGAACGTGTACGACGGGAGGATCACCTCATCCCCCGGGCCGATCCCCGTCAGGTGCGCGGCCATCTCAAGCGCATGTGTGCAGGAGGTCGTGAGAAGCGCGTGCTTCACCTGAAACCGCTTCTCCATCCATTCGGAGCACAGCTTTGTGAATCTGCCGTCCCCGCAGATTTTCCGCTCCTCAACCGCCTGTTTTATGTAATCGAATTCCTTCCCCGTAAACGGGGGCACGTTAAAATCGAGCATAGCCCCTTCCTCCTCCGGTGCCGATATGCCTCTGCCGTCAGCAAACCATAATTCGACAACTACAATAATAGTAAAATAAGTCTTTCCTGTCAAGTCTGCCTTTCCATTGCGGATATTTCATGATAAGATAAAATAAAACGATTCCCCGAGGTGACTCTTATGTTATATATGAAGAAACTCTTCCGCTCCCCGCGGTCCCGCTCTCTCGCAGTCCTGTGGGGCGCGACGGCGGTCAGCTGCCTTGTCATCTTTTTTCCCTTTCTGTTCGGAGACAGCCTCGTCGTCTTCAACGACGCCGGCTCGGACACGCGTCAGCAGTATCTGATGCAGTACGCCACGATCGCGAATCACCTGAGGGACGGCAATTTTTCCCTCTGGGATATGAACATCGGCTTCGGGGCAAGCATGTTCGCGATGAATCCGTTCAGCCTGCTCCTTCTCCCGGTCTACGCGGCCGGAGCGGTCCTGGGCACCGGGCACATGCCCACCCTGCTGCTCTATATGATGATCCTGCAGTTTTTTCTGGCCGGCACGTTCTGCTACCTGTTCCTGGATTGTTTTTCCCTTTCAGAGCCGGGCAAAGTGACCGCCTCCTATCTGTACGCCTTCAACGGGTATCTCCTTGTCTGGGGACAGCACTACCATTTCGGCGTCTTCTGCGTGGTTCTTCCGCTTCTGCTCTGTCTTCTGGAGCGCGCGCTGCAGAAACGCCGTTTCAGCCCCGCCGTGCCGCTCGTGACCGCGGTCATGGTCTGCAGCAGCACCTATATGTCCTATATGTCGCTTCTGATGGCCGGCGCATACCTTCTGTACCGCGCGGTTCTCGAAGACGGTGCGCCCATGCGGCGCATACGGCTGTTTCTGGCGCGCTGCGGCGAGATCCTGCTCGGGCTCGGGCTCGGCGCCGCCGTCTTTCTGCCGTCGGTCCGTTTCCTCACGACAGTCAGCGTACGCCTCGACAGGGGGAGCTCCTTCCTCAGCCGAATCCTGCAGTACTGCTCCCTGTTTCCGGCGGATTTTTACCGGACCGCCTTTCTGCGCTTCTTCTCGACCACCTTCGAGGGGATCGCACAGTACAGTGGATACTCAAATTTCTATGAGGCCCCGGTGCTGTTCTTCTCCGTCCTGTTTGTGATCCTCGCGCCGCAGTATATTGTCTCGATCCGCCGGCAGGAGACGTCCCGGAAAGCAAAGCTTCTCCAGTATGCCGCCGTCCTGTTTTTCGTGTTCTGCATGTTCGTGCGGCTGGGCGCAGCCGCGTTCAACGCATTCGCCTATCCGTTCTCGCGGCACTCGTTTATCTTTATGCCGCTGTTTGCGCTCGTGTCCGCCCGGGCCCTCGACGAAATCTGCGTCCGCCGCCGTCTGAGCATTCCGGCGCTTGCCGTGTCCGCCGCGCTCATCGTCGGCGCATGCTGCACCGCACTTCGTCAGATCCCGGAAGCCGAGCTCTCCGGTCTCAGAGGCGCCGTCGCCGCTGCCGGCGCGGCAGCCGTCCTGATGGCCGTGCTCCTTCTTCTGCTTGGCTCGGCAAAAAAACGGCGTCCGCAGTTTCGCCGCGCGGCAGCCGTCCTTCTGTTCCTGTGCACCGCCGCGAACGTCTGCGGCGAGGGCTGGCTGTGCTACAACGACCGGGATGTGCTGACCACCACGGACGCAGGCTACTGGGGAACCCTGTACGACCCGGATGTGGAGGCCGCGCTCGCCTGGATCAGGGAAAATGACCCCTCCCTGTGCCGCACCGAGAAAACCTACTACGCCGGAAGCTACTGCATGGACGGCCTCGCGCAGGGGTACCGCGGCATCAGCGCCTACAACTCGACGACAAACCGCAGCATCGAGGAATTTGTCAGCCGCGTGATCCCGAACCTCCCGATCATGGCGCACTACGAATACACGTTCCGCCAGATCGGCTACTGCAGCGGATTCAGCACGCTGTTCGGCATCCGGTATCTTCTCTCCCGGGACGCCTCCCCCGCGCCGGACGGCTTCCGGCAGATCGGGCAGTTCGGAGAGATCCGTCTCTATCAGAATGAAAACATGTCCTCCTTCGCGCGCTTCTACACAAAAACAGGCGACAGCGCGGTTCTCCGTCAGGCATACGGAAAGGCCGACCTTGAGACGATGCTGCTGGATGTGGCCCTGCTGGATACGGACGTCCGTCCGTCGGACGCGGAAAATACGGCAGACCAGACGGCCGCCCCCGCGCAGGAGACGGCCGGAGAAGCATTCTGTTCCGCAGAGGAGCTTCTTGCACAGTACGCACTGGATGAGATCGCGTCATACGGCGATATCGCCGCGGACGGCACGGCGGAGTCCGTTCCCATCCCCGTTGACCGTGAAGCCCTTGAAGATTACACGCGCGTCTGGCTGGAATTTGATATCGAAACTCCGTCTGTCTGTGACTTTGCGCTGAATCCCGGCAGCTCGATGGAATACCTCTTCCGCACGAATGCCGGAAAGACCACGCATGTGCAGATGCCGGTGCCGTCCTTCTGCGAAACCATGCAGCTTCACAGCTACAGCGGCCCCTTTGCGGCGCAGATCACCAATATCCGGCTGCTCGGCTCGAAGGCCGTTCCCGCGCAGGAGCCGCAGGCCAGGATCACGGTTGAAAATCCGCAGAACGACTCCCGGATCTCCGGCACCGTCGCCGCGGACGAAAACGGCTTTCTGTTTCTCCCGATCCCGTACGAGGAAGGCTGGAGTGCCGCCCTGGACGGGAAAGAGGCAGAGCTTCTGCGCACGGACATCGGATTTGTCAGCATCCCGGTGACCCCGGGGGAGCACAGCTTCACGCTCACCTACCGCCAGCCCTGGATGCGGACGGGATTCTGCGTCACCGTCCTCTCGCTCATCGCCTGGGCGGCGCTTGTGGTCCTGCAGAGGCGGAAAAACCAGCGGGCAGCCTCCCACGCATAGACGCCGGCGGAAAGCTGCCCGCGCAAAAGCAAACCGACAGACCTCTTTCCGCGCAGAGACAGTGAAGCTGCCGCAGGCTGTCAGGGGTCCGACATCCGCCCCGGTTCACTGCTTCTGCAGCACCTTCTTCGCCAGCTTCTTGAGCTGTTCTTTAAAAGGCAGGTTTGCGTCCGCGATCTTCCGCGCGATGCGGTAGGCGGACGTCCCTTTCATCACGTCAATGGAGGATCTGAGCGCCGCATTTTCCTGGCGGAGCCGGTTCAGCACGGCGACGCCGCCCCTGCCGCCCACGGACGGGTTGGCAAGCGCCAGTCCCTGAAAGAGGAAATCGTAATCCACTTCCCCGCCGGCCGCGCGCGGCCCGGCATCCCGCAGAAGCTCTGCGTAAAGCGCGCGGTACTCTCCGCACATCTCGCCGACGCTTCGAAGCGCGATCTGTCCGACCGCGCGTTTTTTCTCTGCATACTCTTCCGGATCGTTTTTGATCCGGTGCAGCAGCTCCAGCACTTCCTCCGGCTTCGCGTCCGGCTTCACCAGCCAGCCGCCGCCCGTCCTGCGGATCCGCTCGCCCACCGCGCCGATATCCGTACCGAGAACAGGGATCCCGTTCATCCACGCTTCAGAGACCGTATAGCAGAATGTTTCCGGCCAGACAGGCAGGATGCAGACCACATCGATCTCGTTGTCCGAAAGGAGCTGCGGCAGCTCTTCTTTTCTGTAGCCTGCACTGAAAAAGCAGTTGTCCTGGCGGATCTCCTCAACCTTCCGGTCACCGATCACCCCCAGCACGAACCAGTTGATCTCAGACTTGTCCAGGGGGATCAGGCTTCTCGCCATCAGGCTTCCCTTCTGCGGGACCATCCCGCCGAGGAATGCCACGTTGAGGCGCCCCTCTTTTCCGAATCTGCGCCTGTAAACGCCCTTCGCGCCCCTGCCGTTCGTATAGACCCTGCCCGCATGCTTCACATAGACATTCACGCGGACCGGACCGTCGGCGAGCACGTCCGAGCTGACCCGCAGGTCGATCCCGCACATCAGCGCGCCCGGATCCCCGAAGGAATCCACGATATCCGGCCGGGCCTTTTTGTGTACATGAAAGCAGTCCTTCCTGCCCCCGGCGTCCACAAGCTCCACCAGGATCTCCGTCTCCTCGTTCGGAACCCCCTCCAGGTAAGCCCAGCCCTTGATGTCATTCAGTCCCTGATCCGCTCCGACGACCCGGTCCAGGCGGACTTTCAGTTTCGGGTTTTTCACCGCGCCCTCCGGCGACGGCACATGGACCACTTCCCGCTCCAGCCGGTCTTCGCCGTGTTCGATCACACGGCAGTGCTCCAGCCCCGGGAAATACCCGAGCAGGATGTTTTTTGCACTCTCAGACGGGAAGATCAGCTCCCGGCAGCTGCGCAGCGCCCGCTCATGCTCCCGCCGCCAGATCTTCAGGTAATCCGCCTGCGGCACGATCCCCTTCTTTTTCCACAGGCATTTCGCGCAGCGCTCCCGGCGCTGTTCCAAAGTCAGGGACGCGTCCTGCGGCGCGCAGAAATTTCCGTCCGCATCCAGCAGAAGGATCGTCGGACAGGCATAATAATAGTCGTGCATCGTCGCGATCACCGGGATCCCGAGCGCCTGCGCGGCGTCGTAGATCTCCAGCGAGAGATCCTGCGTGTGGTGCACATGGATCAGATCGATCGAAAACGCACGCAGCACCTGATCGCAGATCTTCCGGATCTCATTGTCGCAGAAGACCGGAAACTGCGGCGGCTCCCCGATCTCAAACTTCAGAAGGAGCTCTTCCTTCTCCGTGTAGGCCGTCACGCGCAGCGCATCGTCGTCCCGCGCCATCACAAAAACGTTGTACTCCCCGCGCAGGCCCTCCGTCAGCTCGCGCACATGGATCTGTGTCCCGCCGATGTTGTTGGAGGCGTGCTCCCGGAAATCGAGATGCAGAAAGTACAGCAGATTCTTTTTCCCGTTATGCAGCTTCGTATACAGAATGATATTGTCGCGGATCTCCTGATCCGGATTTTCCGCGCAGTAAACACTGTTCCTGTGCATCTGTTCCGGGTAGCGCTCCTGCAGGACTGCCGTGTGGGCGTCCAGAAGCGCCTGTTTCTCCGCGGTGTCAAAGGAGGCCGTCCCCTTGTGGTAGACAAACGTGTCGTCGCACATCACGTGGTGATAGCCGGCCTGCTCCGCACGGTTGCAGAAATCGTTTTCCTCCCCGTAGCCGCGGCCGAAGGTCTCCGCGTCAAAGCCGCCGATATCGTCGATGACGCAGCGTTTGATGTACATGCAAAATCCCACCGCGACGGTGATCCTCGGGTAGCGCCTCAGGCTGCAGCGCTCGATCAGCTCCGCGTACTCGTCGATCGTCAGGTTCTCCGGCAGCGGGTTATCCCGGCACATCACGGGCACCGAGCAGAGCGTCGCGCTGTTCGACAGCGGCGTCACGGTCGCCGTGCTGTCTTCGCGGTACGCGCAGGCGATGATCTTGTCGAGCCAGCCTGCCGTGACGACGGTGTCCGAATTCAGAAGCAGGACGTCCCTGTCCGGCGACAGGCCCATCCCCCTGTTCACGTTTCCGGAAAAACCGAGATTTTTCTCATTGTGCAGCACCATGATGTTCTCTCCGGCAAGCGCGTCAAGATACGGGCGGATGCGCTCATCCGGGCTGCAGTCGTTGATCAGGACCAGCCGGTGCTTTCCGAGATCCGTGTGCTTTTTCACGCTCGGAATACAGCGCTGCAGATCCTCGTATCCGTTATAGATGGGGATGATAATATCCACCACGTCAGTTTTTCTGTTCATCTGTGACCTCCGAAAAATCTGTGCCGCGACTTCACCAGGATCGCATTGGCCCGCTCCAGCGCTTCCTCCGCGGACAGGATCTCGATCTCTCCGCAGACGGTCACCTTCCCCGGGACAGGGTTCAGCTTTACCCGGTAGATCGGATCGGACGTGAGGAACAGATCGCCCTCCGGGACCGCTGCCGCGGCGTTCTCCGCCTGCAGCCTGCCCGTCGTCCGCGCGTCATCAATCCTGCAGATACAGGGGCGCCCCTCCAGCGGGTCGAACCGCACGGCGCGCACATTCCGGTATCCGGCCAGGTCAAAGGTTACGGAGAATTTTCCCCCCGCCAGCCTTGCCTCCTCCGCCAGCTTCTGTTCCTCAGAAAAACCGTTCCCGGTGTCCACAAAAAGCTGGCTGACCATATATTCCTTTTCCCGCAGCTTCCGCCGGAATTCTTCCAGCGAGATCCACAGCTCCGGCGTGCTGTGGTTCAGCAGCCTGTTTGCCCCGACGTATTCCTCCGCGAAGTGCGTGGACCACGCCCAGAACACCTCGTCCATCTGTGCGCTGATCCCGAACTTCTGCAGAAACACGTCCTTCCCGCAGAGCTGATGCATCACCGGCTGGCTGCTGTACAGCTCATTGATCGTCCGCCAGAGAAGAAAGGAGGCCGGCACCGGGAAATCAAAGATCCACTCGCAGTCGATCACCTGGCAGCTTCCGCCGGTCTCGAAAATATTGTCCAGGATCAGGTCGATGTTCGCCGGGCAGACACACGCCTCATCTCCGGCTGGCTCGCGCGTTCCGAACACCTGCCGGAACCTCCTGCGCTCTTCCCCCGTCATGCTGCTCATCTTGCAGGCAGGCCCGGATTCCCCGTCAGCGCTGCTTTCCGACCGCGAGCTGCTCTCGTACAGCTCCGCGGCCTTTCTCACAAGCTCCTCCACCGCCGCGAGGTCTTCGCGGAGCACGGCGTCCGCCGCGAGCTGCGCCAGACTCTTCTGTGTGAGATACGGGTAAACGATGCCGTCCCCCTCCGCGGTCCCGCGAAGCGGATGCCAGCGGCCGTAATCCCTGTCCATCTGCGCGAGCATCACCCGGATGTGCTCCTTCGCCTCCCCGGTCATTGCGCGCTTGACAGCCACGCGGCTGCCCCCGCGCTCCTCGATCACGGTGGAAATGGAAAACGCGTCCGCCCGGTCCGTGCTCAGCTTCACATACTGAATATCGCGCCCGCCCTCAGGCACGGCAGCGCTCATCTCGATCAGGAACGAGTTCGCAAACCGCGCCATCACGCCCTCCCCGGAGAGCGTCGCGGCCATCTTTGTCTCCCCGAACAGCTCCATGCGGTATTTCGTGAAATTCCACGTCGGCCTCCCGTACTTCTGCTCCTTCAGCGAAGCGTCTGTGAAGATCTCCTGCGGAAATTTGTAGTCCGGGTACGGGTAATAGAATTTGTAATAAGGAAGCCCGCAGCGCGCCATCAGCGCCTCCCACTCCCCGTGTGAAAACGTGCGCGCCCCGCTGCTTTCCTCATACCCTTTGATCCCGTCAAAATAGCCGTCCGTATGATCCTCCGGCGCGCCTGCGAAATATTTCAGGCCGAGACGGTTCTCGATCGCGACGAGGATCACGCCGTCCGGCTTCAGGAAACGCCGGACATTTTTCAGAAACGTCCCATACGGGTCATTTCCCGGCGTAAAGCTTTCGGCATACTCAAACACACCGTTCAGGATCACATAGTCAAACAGGCAGTCAAACTGCATATCATTCAGGTTTCCGACGCAGATCTCCAGGTTCTCATACGCCCTGTGCCGCTCAAAATTGATCTCTGCTCTCCGTTTCGAGAGCTCGGCCGAGACCACGCGCGCCATGCGGCGGCACAGAAGTCCCGTGATCGCCCCGCAGCCGGAGCCGATCTCAAGGCAGGACGCCCCTTCCGCAAACGGATACCAGTTCAGAATATTCTCGCGCGCACGCGCAAAATGATAGAGGACGGGAAAACTCACTTCCTCCTGCTCCTCCGGGCGAACGCCGGACTTCGCGATCGCAAGAAGCTCGTTCTCCACATCCCCATCCGAATACAGATCTTCTCCTTTATAGTAATCCAGCTTCAGCTCTGCCATATTCCCTCTCCCATCAGCCGCGCCGTTCTCCCGGCACAGCGCTTTCCGGCGAAGCGGTCTTTTTCTGAACGCTCCCGCGCTCCCGTGAAAATGTCAGGAAGCGCACTTTTCCCCTCAGGAAAGTGTCACCCTTCAGGAAAGCGTCACCTCTGAATTCATATCATAATAGCCGACCGTATTGCGGTCAGAGACCACCGTGAGGCTGCAGGCGTCATAGAGCCTGTGAAATACGGTAAACTCCCCGTCGCGGTAGCCCGTGCAGCCGAACGAAAGCAGATATTCGCCGCCCTGCAGGTCAAGCTGCTGGGTGAACGTGATCTCCTGGCTCTCTCCGGCCTTCTTCCCCTGCACATCGGCCTTCTCATACATGGTGTTTGTCCCCGTGATCTCGATGCCCTGCAGATTTTTGATCGTGAACGCATAAATCGGTTCCCGGATCTCTTCGTGAAATTCCACCTTCATCTTCACCGAAAACCTGGTGCCCTTTATCAGCGTGCCGGCGATCAGACCGTTCTCATCGAGGATCGCGTAGTCCGTGATCTCCGCCTCCTTCTCCCCATACTCCAGGAGATGGGGGTTCACCGCCAGAGAATCCTTCCACCTGGCACGGGTGCCCGCGCGGTCTGCCCCCGAAGAATCCAGGCCGCCGGACGTTCCCCGCACACGGCCAGCTTCCGCACCCGCCGCAGGCACGGCGGGATCATACTGGTGCACCAGCACCTTCTTGTAGATATCGACCGCCTCCTTCGGAGAGCCCTCAAATATTTTTCTGCCCTCGTTCAGCAGGATCGCGCGGTCGCAGTATTTCGTGATGCTGCCGAGATCATGGCTCACAAACAGGATCGTCCTGCCCTGCTCCTTGAACTCTTCAAATTTGCGGTAGCATTTTGACTGAAAAAAAACGTCCCCGACGGAAAGCGCCTCGTCGACGATCAGGATCTCCGGGTCAATGTTGATCGCGACCGCAAACGCCAGCCGCACAAACATGCCGCTCGAATACGTCTTGACCGGCTGGGAGGCAAACTTCCCAATATCAGCAAAGGCCAGGATGCTCTCCAGCCTGGCGTCGATCTCTTCCTCCGAAAAACCCATCATGGTTCCGTTCAGATAGACATTTTCAATTCCCGTGTACTCCATGTTGAAACCGGCGCCCAGCTCCAGCAGCGCAGAGATCCGCCCGTCGACCACGGCCTCGCCCTGCGTCGGGTTCAGCACCCCGGTGATGATCTTGAGGATCGTGGACTTGCCCGCCCCGTTTGTGCCGATGATGCCGACCGTCTCGCCCTTGCCGATGTCGAAGCTGATATCCGTCAGCGCATAGTGCTCCCGGTAGCACTTCTTCCTCGTCAGGCCGAGGCTTTCCTTCAGCCGGTCGGAGGGTTTGTCGTAGAGCTTATATAATTTTGAAAGGTGATCCACATGAATCGCGATATCATTCATAAAAATCTCCATTCCGCTGCCTTTCAGCCAGCGGCGCAGGCAGCAATGAAAATCCTATTCCACGCTAATACTCCTCACTGTAAAAGCAGAGGCCGTCCGATGAGCCTTCATCCGCAGAGCGGATCCCCCGGCCCCGGTCTGCCGTCCGTTCACAGCGCATCTGCAAAGGGAGCCTTCCGGTCCCGGGTTGCCGGCCGCCTACAGCACATCCGCAAAGTGAACCTTCAGTCTCCGGAATACCCACATGCCGAACAGAAACGCGCCGGCAGTGAAGCACCAGAAATACAGCGTCCACAGGGGGCGTTCCCAGAACCAGTTCTTGTATATAAACGCGTCGCGGTATCCCGTGACGATGTAATAGACCGGATTCAGCTTGAGAATTTTCAGGATCACCGGATGCTCTGCCAGCATCGTATCGGCGATCCACATGATCGGCGTCATCCAGACGCCCACCTGAAGCGCGATGCTGATGATCTGCGCAAGATCCCGGAAAAATACGACCACCGCGCTCGTCGCGTAGCACAGCCCAAGCGTCAGCAGGAACAGGCCCCCCGTGTAATATATCAGCTGGAGATAGTACAGATCCGGGAAATGTCCGTAAAAACAGTACAAAAGGGAGATAAAGAACACAAAAAACAGGTGGACAAACAGCGCCGCGATCATTTTTACGATCGGGAGCACGCTGATATTGAACACCACTTTCTTGACCAGGTAACTGTACTCGATCAGAGCATTGGTGCCCCCGTTCAGCGCGTCCTGAAAAAAGAACCACGGCACGATCCCGGCCACCAGATATAAGACAAACGGCACCGGAAGTACACCCTGATCCGCCCGGAATCCCACCTGGAACACGAACCAGTACACCAGCACCGTCACGACCGGCTGAATGAACGCCCAGACGATCCCCAGATAAGAACCCGCAAACTTCTTCCGGAAGTCGTTCTTCGCCAGCTTGTAGATCATTCTCCGGCTCTGATAAATCTGCACCGGCAATGAATTTTCTTTTTTCATATCACAAAGCTCCCGTCAGGGCTCTCACTGCCGCACGCCATGCTCCTGCATATATGCGCGAAGCCCGCCCCATTTCTGATCCTTCTCCGACATGATCAGCTCCGTCCCCTCCGGAACCGGCCACTGAATCCCAATGTCAGGGTCGTCAAAGCGGATGCCGCCCTCATCGTTCGGATGATAGAAATCCGTACATTTGTAGGCAAACTCTGCGTAATCAGAGAGCACCAGGAAGCCGTGCGCAAAATTCCTGGGGATAAAAAACTGCTTCTTGTTCTCCGCGGAGAGATACACGCCGTGCCACTGGCCATACGTCGGCGAACCCTCGCGCAGATCTACCACCACGTCGTACACTTCCCCCGATATGACCCGGACAAGCTTGTCCTGCGGGTAATGGATCTGAAAATGCATGCCGCGCAGCACGCCCTTTCTGGAGGCCGACTGATTGTCCTGCACAAAGATCTGATCGATCCCGGCTTCCCGGAAATCATTGTAATTGTACGTCTCCATAAAGTACCCGCGCGCATCCCCGAATACCGCCGGGGTGATCAGCTTCAGTCCCTCAATCTCACAGGTCTCAACCGTTATTTTACCCATATTCCGCTTCCTCTCTTCTCTCTTACACTGATTCCCCGAAACGCAGATCCAGGCTCTGCTCTTCGTTTCCTGCCTCCGGGCCGCATCTGCCTTACCCGGCCGCCCGGGTCATGAGCCCTTGCCTGCTCTTCGACACAACCGCATCCGCCCTGCATGGCCACCCGGGTCATAAGCTCTCGCCTGCTCTTCGACACAACCGCATCCGCCCTGCATGGCCGCCCGGTCACAGGCCCTCTGCGACCTCCAGCATATACTTCCCGTACGCAGTCTTCAAAAGCGGCTGCGCCAGCGCGACCAGCTGCTCCTTCGTGATGAACCCGCGCTTGTACGCAATCTCTTCGATGCAGGAAATATAAAGCCCCTGGCGCTTCTGGAAAGCGGCCACAAAGTCCGACGCGTCCAGAAGAGAATCGTGGCTTCCCGTGTCCAGCCATGCAAACCCGCGCCCCATTGTCTCCACGTGAAGCGTCCCGCGGCGCAGATATTCATTATTTACACTCGTAATCTCGATCTCTCCGCGCCCGGACGGTTTGACATTTTTGGCGATTTCCACAACGTCATTATCGTAAAAATACAGCCCCGGCACCGCATAATTGGAGCGCGGATGCTCCGGCTTCTCTTCGATCGAAACCGCCATCCCGTACTCGTCAAACTCTACGACCCCGTATTCCCTGGGATCGCGCACATAATAGCCGAAGATCGTCGCGCCCTTTTCCCTCGAGGCGACCTCGAGAAGAAGCTTCGAGAAGCTCTGTCCATAGAAAATATTGTCGCCGAGCACAAGGGCAACATTGTCATTCCCGATAAATTTCTCGCCGACCAGAAATGCGTCCGCCAGCCCGCGCGGCGTCTCCTGCACCGCATAGGACAGGCTCAGTCCGAGCTGTTCCCCGGTGTCCAGAAGGCCTTCAAACACAGGAAGATCCCTCGGCGTGGAGATGATCAGGATCTCCCGGATGCCCGCCAGCATCAGCGTCGACAGTGGATAATAGATCATCGGCTTGTCATAGACCGGCAGGATCTGCTTGGACACTGCCTTCGTCAGCGGATAAAGTCTCGTGCCGGATCCACCGGCCAGTATGATTCCCTTCATCATTCTCTCCTCAGTCTGTACACGGCCCCGCATGCTGTCACCGGTGCATTTGTCTGTACACAGTCCCGTATGCTGTTACTGGTACATTTGTGCGTACACAGTCCGTATGCTGTCCCCGGTACATTTGTCTGTACACGGTCCGTACGTTATCTCTGGTACATTTCCTCATAATACTTCTGGTAATCGCCGCTCGTCACATTCTTCATCCATTCCTCGTTCTCGAAAAACCAGCGGATCGTGCGGCGGATCCCCTCTTCAAACATTGTCTCCGGTTCCCAGCCGACCTCCGCGCGGATCTTATCCGGCGCGATCGCGTAGCGGCGGTCATGCCCCTTGCGGTCCGTCACAAAGGTGATCAGCTTTTCACTGACAAGCTCCCTGCGCGGGTCGTCCGCCGGCAGCATCTCCTGCAGCGTATCCAGGATAATATGGATGATCTGGATATTCTGTCTCTCATTGTGGCCGCCGATATTGTACGTCTCAAACAGCCTTCCCTTTTCCTGCACCAGATCGATGCCCTTCGCGTGATCCTCCACATAAAGCCAGTCGCGGACATTTTTGCCGTCCCCGTACACCGGAAGCGGCTTTCCGTGCAGCGCGTTGTTGATGATCAGCGGGATCAGCTTTTCCGGGAACTGATACGGGCCGTAGTTGTTGCTGCAGTTCGTGATGTTCGCCGGAAAACGGTACGTATCCATATAAGATTTCACCAGCATGTCCGACGAGGCCTTGCTTGCCGAGTACGGGCTGTGCGGATCATACGGGGTCGTCTCATAAAAATATTCGCCCTCGTTCTCCAGGGAACCGTACACCTCATCCGTCGAGACGTGCAGGAACTTCTTATCCGGCTTAAACGTGCCGTCCGGAAGTTCCCAGGCCGCCTTCGCGGCGTTCAGCATGACAAGCGTGCCGAGCACATTGGTCTTCACAAAGACCTCCGGATCCCGGATACTGCGATCCACATGGCTCTCCGCAGCAAAGTGCACAACACGGTCAATCTCATTTTCCTCAAAGATCCGGCCGATCGCCTCTGAATCACAGATATCGGCACGGATAAACGTGTAATTCTCTCTGTTCTCGATGTCCTTCAGATTTTCGAGATTCCCGGCGTATGTCAGCTTGTCCACATTGATGATGCGGATGCTGTCGCCGTACTTGCGAAACATGTAGTGAATGTAATTGGATCCGATGAATCCGGCTCCCCCCGTAACGAGATACGTTCTCATGCTCATCCTCCATAACAGTCAGTTTTCAGGTCTGTGGTTCAGTATATCATCATTCCCGGGGAAATTCAAGGAAAAGCGTATCTCTTTCCGGCCTGGCGGCCTGTTTCTTCTGAATCACTTTCTTACGGCCCTGGCAGCAAGTGCTTCAGCCTGGTCCAAACAGCAGCGTTTCTTCCAGACGGTTCCTTCAGGACTTCTTCAGAAACCAGACTGTCATCTCACATTCACCGCGGTTTGCCCATGCATGGTACGGGATCAGCCTCAGCGTAATCTCACGGTATGACTCCCGGCACGGGCGGTACAGTTCTGTAAATTCGGGCCGCACGTAGGCCTTCCCCTCGAGTACCGGCATCCGCTCTCCCGCAACGGTTTCCTCCAGAACAGCATATTCTCCGGCATTGCCGACGCGGATGTCGCGCAGCTGCACACCCGGCATATCCACACCCTCCGCGCAGAAGGTCAGCGGTCCTCTTGTAAAGGCAGCCCGGCCGCACAGATCCGGCACCTGCGGATTTCCTTCGATCAGCTTCACCTCCATCACCATGTCAAGTACAACCTCGTCCCCTGCGCTCCAGGTACGCGCCAGCAGGACATAGCCCTCCTCAGCCTCGGCAGGGATCTCTTCCCCGTTTATATGAACCGTATAGGCATCGCACCATGACGGTATCCGCAGCGCAACTGTATAATCGCCGTCTGTCTCTGTCCGGATCCGCACATTTCCGTCATATGGATATTCCGTGCGCTGTCGAAGGACGACCCTTCGGGCCCCAAGCGTAATCTCTGCATCCGCATTCATATAGCACTGCGCATAGACAGTATTCCCCGAGAATGAATACATATAATCTCCGATCGCTCCGATCGCCCGGATCAGGTTCGGCGGACAGCAGGAACAGGAAAACACCTTCACACGCTGCAGGATCGGAAGGTGCTCCCGCAGTCCCTGTGCGCGCGAATCGTTAAAAGCAGTCCGGCGCGGATCAACAGCCAGCGGATTTTCATAGAAAAACTCGTCCCCGGACAGCGAAAGCCCGCTCAGAACCGTATTGTAAAGGGCCAGTTCCGCACAGTCCGCGTATCTGCGGTCGGCGCGGATCAGCCACAGCCTGCGGCAGAAGAAAGCAAGCGCGATCGATGCGCATGTCTCATTGTAGGCCGTATATTCCGGCAGATCATAGTCATAGGAGAACGACTCCCCGCGGTGAGTTGAACCGACGCCGCCGGTTATATACATTCTTCTGTTCACGATGTTCTCAAACAGATCACTGCAGACATCCGCAAGTTCATCCTCCTTTTCCAGAAGGGCCATATCCGCCATCGCGCTGTACAGATACAGTGCGCGCACACTGTGTCCCTCCGCGGTTCTCTGGCGGCGCACCGGCAGATGCGACTGCATATGTTCCAGATCCGCAAAACTGTACGTGCCGTCGCGTTCGCTTGTCCCCCGCGTATCCAGGAAATATTCCGCAAGCATGCGGTAACGCTCTTCGCCGGTGTAACGGTAAAGTTTAAACAGGGCCAGCTCGATTTCCTCATGCCCCGGCGTATCAAACGAGGCCGAGTGCTCAATGCGGAAAACACGGTCAATCAGATCCGCATAGCGGATCGCGATATCCAGCATCTTTCTCTTTCCGGTGGCCTCGCAGTATGCGATCGCGCCCTCGATCAGATGGCCCGCACAGTACAGCTCGTGATCCGTTCTCCTGGTAAATCTCGCCTCCGGCTCGACCGCCGTAAAATAGGCATTCAGATAGCCGTTTTCATCCTGCGCCTTTTCCATCCGGTCCACCAGGATATCGATCTGCTCCTCGAGCGCCGCATCACGGTGCTTCCTCAGAAAATCGGCCGCACCCTCAATCCATTTTGTGACATCCGATTCCCAGAAAATATGCGGCCTGAACGGCATCCCCTCCTTCCATCCGGCGTCCAGGCAGCCGTTTCTGCCGGTCTCCTCAAATCGCTTAAAGACGGCTCCGATTGTGACGCGCTCCACAAGCTCCTGCTTTTTCTTCCAGAAACCGCCGGTTACTTCAACGTCCCCGAAGCCCACCGGTTTTCCCGTATACTTCTCCATATATGTCCTCCCTTTAAGGTTTCCCGGAGTCCCTTTTCCTGACTCCGGATTTTCATGGCTTACCTGGCACTGCCAGAAATCCGTTTTATGCTTTCATGCCTGTCAGGGAAATTCCCTCGATCAGGTATTTCTGTCCGATCAGATACACTATGATGCAGGGCGTAACGACGATCGTAGACGCCGCCATCAGAAGATTCCATTTCGAATCATAATCTCCGCGGAACTGCAGAAGTCCCAGCGCCAACGTAAAATGCTGCTTGTCATTCAGATAGATCAGCGGCCCGAAAAAATCATTCCAGTTATTCAGGAACGTAAACAGCGCGACGACTATCATGGCCGATTTTGCCAGCGGCAGAATGATCCGCCAGTAGATCTGAAACGGTCCCGCCCCGTCGATCCGCGCGGAATCGTCAAGCTCCCTCGGGATCCCAAGGAAAAACTGGCGCATCAGGAAAATATTGAATGCCCCGCCTCCAAAGAACGAAGGAAGGATCAGCGGGAAAAATGTGTTGACCATGTGCAGATTCCTCCAGATCAGAAACTGCGGGATCAGCGTCACCGTCCCCGGAAGCATCATTGTCGTCAGGATCATTCCAAAACAGAAGTCGCGCCCCTTCCATCGCACGCGCGAAAATGCGTAAGCTGCCATTGACGAGGTCAGCAGCGTGCCGGCAAGGGAGCCTGCCGTGATCGTGATCGTATTCAGCGCATATTTCAGAAAATCAGCCGCCTTCATCGCGTCCGCATAATTGCTCCACAGCATTTTCTCCGGCCAGATGATGAACGGCCGCATGCTGTAGATCGCCGTATTTTTCATAAAAGAAGAACGGACCATCCAGTACAGAGGGATCACGCAGATGAGCGAAAGCAGCAGCAGGAATCCGTAGAAGAACGTCCTTTTTACGTAATAAGATACCTTTTTCTTCCGCCTCATCACTCATCACCTCCCCCGTAATAGACCCACTTGTCCGACGTTTTAAATACGATCAGCGTCAGTACCAGCACAACCATGAACAGCAGCCATGCCATCGCCGAGGCAACACCCATATCCATGTACCGGAAGGCCTGCCGCCAGAGCTCATACACATAGAACAATGAGGCGTTGTTTGGGCCGCCCTCTGTAATAATGTACGCCTGCCCGAATACCTGGAGCGCGCCGATGATCCCCATGACCAGATTGAAAAACAGGGTAGGCGTCACCATGGGAATCGTGATGTTCCAGAACTTGTGCCAGGCATTTCCGCCGTCTACCTCGAGCGCCTCATAGTAGACACGGGGGATATCCTGCAGCCCGGCCAGGAAAATAACCTGCGTCGATCCGGTCGACCAGATGCCCATGAATACGATGGAGGGAAGCACACTCTCCTTTCCCCAGAAAAACATGCTCTTGGGAAGATGCAGCCAGGACAGGATCGTGTTGAACAGGCCGAAATCCGGGTTCATCAGAAGGATCCACACGAAGCTCGAAGCAACGCTGGGCAGAATGCAGGGCAGGTAGAACAGAGACCGGAAAAAAGCCCGTCCTGCCATCTTCCTGTTCAAAAGCACAGCGATCATAAATGCAAATACCAGATTTGCAGGAACCGCCATGATCGCATACAGAGCGGTCGCCTTTGCAGACAGCCAGAAGGTCTGCGAGCTTCCGCCTCCTTCGGCAAGAAGAAGGATATAGTTTTTCAGTCCGGCCCATTTCGGGGAGCTCAGGATCGGGTAATCGCAGAAACTGTAATATCCGCTTAACAGCATCGGCACAAGATTGAAGATCAGAAAACCAAGGATCGCGGGAAGCGCAAATGCCCAGCCCGTGATATTGCTGACCGTTTTACTTTTTAATGTAAATCTCTTCATATGGCTCTTTTCTCCCCTTTCTCAGCTTTGAAAAGATCTGCGCGCGCAAAGAGGGCCGGGGCCGGATACCGGTCCAACCCCAGCCCCCTCTGTATTACGGCAGATCCTGCCGCCGTCTGCCATGTCTGTTACTCGCCATAGAAACCCTGAACCTCAGCGTTCGCCGCATCCACGATCGAATTGATCGCCTCCTCCGCTGTCGCCTCGCCTGCCCAGAGGTCGTCAAGCGCCGGAGTGATGATGTCGTCGATCTTGTTGAAGTTCTTCACATACTGCGTGATTGGAGTCACAGCCGTCCCGTCTACCATCGGCACTACAATGGACTCATAATAGTTCTGCGGATGTTTGTCCGTGATCAGAGAGGTGATGTATTCCTCATTGTACTCGTTCATGTTCGTCGGCAGCCACAGTCCGGACTCGATCAGCGGGGCCACCACACCCGTCTCCGACAGGATGTATTTCACAAATTCAAATGCCGCGTCTGCCTTATCCGTATTCATCAGGGACATTGCGCCGTACGTCATCACGGTCTTCGCCTCATCGCCCATCTTCGGCAGAGCCGCCACCGCATAGGAAACCTCGTCCGCCATCAGCGTCGCATTCGTCCACTGGCCGTCAAAGCTCATCGCCACCTTATTCGTCGCAAGCGATTCGGAAAGTCCCGGCATCGTCTCGCTAGCCGTCGGCGTCGGGGCTACATGATATACATACGTCAGATCAGCCAGCTTCTGAAGCACATCAATGCCTGCCTCTGTCGCATAGCCGATGGATTTGCCGTCCTCCGTCAGATAGTCGACGCCGACGCTGCGCATGAACGGCATGTAAGTCGCCCACCATTTGCTGAACCTGATGCCGTAAATGTCGATATTCTCAGGATCAAACTCCGGATCCAGTGCATTTCTGCCGGACGTGTCAATCGTCAGCTGCTGTGCCACATTTACAAAAGTATCCCAGTCCCATGCATCCTTATAATCTGCCGGCGGAAGCTCTACGCCGTATTCCTCAAACAGCGCCGGATTGTAGAACAGGCAGACATTCTCAGAACCGATCCCATAGCCCGCCATATAGTCGGAAGTCAGCATGTACTTGAACTGATCGCCGAGCGCGGAGGTATCAAAATCCGAATCATTGTCGATGTACTCCTGCATATTCAGGATCGTGCCCTGCTCCGCAAGCGGGAACAGGATCGTATCACTGTTCATCATACAGATTTCCGGCGTGTCGCCGCCCGCGATCATCGTTGTGATCTTGGTATCGTACTCATCCGGGATGTTCATGATCGTCACATGGATATCAGGGTGTGTCTCATTGAAATTCTCTGCAATCTGCTCATACACGGCAAGGGTATCGCCGCCGTCCCACTCGGTAAAACGGATCTCTGTCACATCATCCGCGGAGGCCGTCACGCCGCAGCCAAGGACTGCACCAGCCATCGCTCCTGCAATCAAAATGTTCCATAACTTTTTCGCCATCTTTCTACCTCTCTTTCTTTAAAGCTTGTTGTTATATACATTTTGATTATATTGCAGAATTTTCAAATTATCTATTGGACTTTTCTGTAATTATTGGACAAATCAACTGCTTTTTCTTTTATTTATCTCATATGGTATTATTATCTGTACTTTTGTTCCGATGGACTGCTGAGAATCGACAGAAAACCTGCACGCATCCCCATAGAGCAGTCTCAGGCGTTCCCGGACGCTCGCAATCCCGATATGTCCTTCCCGGCAGTCCGCATGCAGAACACGGTCAAGCTTCTCCCGGCTCATTCCGCAGCCGTTGTCCTCTATTTCCATACATACCTCATCTGCCTCACGATAAACGCAGATCTTCAGGATCCCGTCAGACTGCCCCGCGCAGAATCCGTGCAGGACCGAATTTTCGAGAAGAGGCTGCAGGATCATCTTGGGGATCAGGCAGTCCATAAGACCCTCGTCAATGTCAAACTCTGTCTGGAAAATATCATGGTAGCGCTGCTCCATGATATACAGATAATTGGAGATCCAGCCAAGCTCATCCTCCAGCGTCCCTTTCTCTCCCCTGTTCTTCACCGTATACTGCAGCATTTCAGACAGGCTGACGATCATCTCCGAGGTTTCCTCGTCTTCATTCTTCAGTGCGAGAAGGTTGATCGTATTCAGTGTATTATACAGAAAATGCGGATTGATCTGCATCGACAGCGCACTCAGCTGCGTCTCCTTTTCCCGCAGCGTGACCTCATAATTTTCGTGGATCAGCTTGCTGATCTCCCGCTCCATACGGTTGAAGCTCTCCGTCAGGGTCTTAAACTGTTTCTGCCGGGGAACCGGCGTGTTGGCGCTGAAATCCCCGGTCGCCACGCGCTCGGAGGCCTGTACCAGCATCCGGATCGGCCTGAATATATTTCTCGGAAGAATGACCGCGATAATGACCGCCAGTGCGATCAGGACAACGATGAACACCTGCAGCAGACGCCTGGTCTGCGCGACCGCGTCGTCTACAAGCACATGCATCGGTACAAGCGCAAAAGAAAAGAACCCCTGCGACTCCAGCGTATCGTAGCACAGCAGGTATTCCTCCCCCTGAAATTTTCTGCTGACAAAGCCCGAGTCCCCGTAATACCGGAAAATCTCCGGGTCAAGCTCTGTACTGATCGGAAACGTATCATTGTCGGAGGAAATAACCACTCCGTCCGCATTGGCAATCCCATACCGGCTGCCTGCAAAGCTGATACTGTCCCTGTAGAGATCGCGGATACTGCTTTCCTTCACATGGACCACCAGAACCAGCGGCTCAACTGTCTTCGGAAGCACATAGTACGAGCCTTCATAGGAATACTGGAAGTGCATCTCGCGCAGCATGGTAAACAGGTAGCGGAAATCATAATCTCCCTTATTTTTCAGAAACTCCGACTGAATGCTCTCCCCATAGTCATATCCCGCAAGCCACAGCGGATAGCCGCCCGCTTTATGCGCAGCCTCATTCCAGCCGGCGCGCTCCACAGCCGCGGCCGTACTCTGAATATCCTCGTTCGACGGCCCGAAAAGCCAGCCGTCGTAATACAGATAGTATTCAAAAACCTCATCCTGGCTGCTGAACTGCCGGGCAAGCTCACTTGTGAGCAGCCTGTCCGCCCGCATATAGTCGGCCACCGAGTAGCCGCCGATCTTTGAGAAAATCTCATAATAGGAGTCATTGTACAGCATCTGCCCCGAATCCTCCTCGATATTCTCCATCAGGATATCCAGCATCCTGTTATTCATCTCCACGACGGAGTGTGTGCTTGCACAGACATCTTCGACAAGGCTGTCCTCATACAGGTACTCCATGGCCTCCTTGATGAGAAGCAGCGGGATAAGAGCGAACAGGATCAGCAGGGCACCGATTATATTAGAAAAACTGACCGACAGAATACGCTCAGAGATCTTTTTCCACATTGACGTGCTCCTTTCTGTACTGCTCCGGAGACATCGCAAAATACCGCCGGAAAACGCGGTTGAAATAACTGCTGTCATGAAAACCGCACTGTTTCATGATATCGATCACCTTGCTGCCCGAATGCAGCAGCAGATGCCGCGCCTCTTCAAGCCGCAGAGAGAGCAGATATTCCACATAGGTTCTGCCTGTTTTTTTCTTGATCTGAGCGGAGAGATAGCCCGATGAGAAATGTGTGATCTCAGAAAGACGCTGCAGGGAAAGGTCTTCTCTGTAATGCCTCTTGATATAGAGAACGATTTCTTCTACCGTGTCAGGCGCCTCGGACTCCTGCCCGTAACACGCACATCCCTGTGCCAGCAGGCAGCGCGAGATCTCGAACAGCTTCCCGCAGGAATCACATTTCCCGTACTGGTCATACGCCTCGTTGATAAGGCTGTCATATTCTGCGCGCGGCACAATCCCTTCCAGTTCACTCAGGATGCGCACGACCATGGACGAGACTGTGTGCTTCACTTTAAACGCTGAAGAAAACGGCGGCGCACAATATATTTTCTCCGCCGCCGAAAGCCTTTCTTCCACTGAAGAAATATCTCCCTGACAGACATATTTCCGGAGTTCGCGCTCCAGCTCCGGCAGGGAGCGTCCCGGCTGATTCAGGTTTTCCCTGTACTCCTCCCAGCGGAAAATGTCTCCCTCCGCTGAATCTGCAGTAAAAAAAGAGAAGGAGAGCATTTCCTCCGCCTGCGCCGCGGCCCCGCGGATCTGGTCCAGAAGCTGTCCGCATGTCTCTGATACACCGCACCAGAAAACAATCCCCTGTTTTTTGCATTCTGCCTGCAGCTCCCACAGGATCCGTACGCAGTCCTCATCGGAAAAACCGGGCGCAAGCAGGAGAAGACGTTCCATCCGGCGGTCAAGGCCTTTCCCGTGCGGAACAGGATAAGCGCCGTCAAAACGCTCCGCAAGCAGCGGAGCCAGGCCCGCATGCCGTATCCCCCGCCCTTTGCCGTCTGTCCGCTCTCCCGTCCTCCAGCGGAAAGCGAGAACCGTCCCCTGCCGGCACAGGTCTTCGTATACACTTCCCTCCAGTGCATCCGCAGATATCTGGCCGCGGATGAGCATCGCCAGCCGCTCTCTCCCGGAATCCCGGTGATAAAGCCTTGCGATCTGTTCATTGTAGGATCTCTGAAGCTCCTGTTCCGTCTCTTCTTTTATCTTTGCATTGATCTTTTCCAGGATCGAGCTGACCGCCTCCACCCGGAACGGCTTTACCAGATAATCAAATACTCCGAAAAGAAGGGCGTTTCTCGCATACTCAAATTTCTGATAGGCACTGATCAGTACGATCTTCACCGCCGGATATTCAGACGCAACCTTCTCGATCAGCTCCATCCCGTCCATGACCGGCATGCGGATATCCGTGATCAGCACATCCACCGCCGTCTCTTCCAGCAGCGCAAGCACTTCCGAACCGTTCACACAGGAAAACACACTCGCTTCCGGAACGATCCCGGCCAGAAGCTGGGAGAGAATCTCCAGCTGCATTGGTTCGTCGTCAGCGACGGCAATCGCTTTAATGTAGTCCATCCGGATCCTCCTTTTCTGGGTTTATATTTCTATTTTAAGGGTAAATGTGCTGCATTTCAACCACACCGAAAGTGAATTTTACAGATAAATGTTCCGCCCATACGCAAAAGTGCAAATACGACCCCTCGCAAATAAATTTGCCGGGGCCGCGGACTTTCGTTTCGCCATGCACGCCGCAGACCGCCTTCTCTCTTCGTTCGAAGGCTCTTCGCTGCTTCGCAGCTCCTGTCTGCGGCTGTATGGGCGTTCCGCCCATACACAAAATCGGAGGCGCAGCCCTTTGCAAATAAATTTGCGCGGGACTGCGCCTCCGATTTTGTGCATGGCGAAACTGGTGGATCACATCTCAGGGACGGGCGTCGGCCTCGCACTGTCCCAGACGCTGCCGACATCGAAAAGATCGCTCAGCATATCCGGATTGTAGTACATCCGGTAGCCGTCGAGGTTGCGGCGGCCCTGCCGCATGAAGGTATCCCCGAACTGCACCCAGTACTGGGAGGAATCTACATTGCAGAAAATGTTGAATCCCTGTCCCTTCAGATAGGTGAATAATTCATTGTCACTCGTGTAGGGCCGCCAGTCCCCGATATCGGCCCCAAATGCAAAGATGATCACATCCGTGCTGCCGACTACCGACGCTACGTTGTCCAGCCAGCGCTGCGTATCCTTCATGAGGTTGTCGATCCCGGCTTCGGTCGGGGAAATGTGTCCCCAGGTATGGCTTGCAAATTCCCATCCGTCCTTTTTCATCGCCTCGGCGACCGCCCTGGCCTGATCTACTTCATTCTGCCACGCGGCTTCATCAAAGTCCGGATGCGCGTCAAAGAATCTCTGCTGGTATTCCGTGACGCGGCCTGCCTCCTTTGTCCGGTAGACTTCATCCGTGCGGTACCCAAGCACGCCCTCATACCCGGTCAGCGCAATGATCCCCTTGTGTCCGCGGTAGGAGAAATCCGGATGCGCGTCCACAAACGTGTCGATCCAGGGCACCAGGTCGTAATCCCCGACCGAGATGCTGCCGTCGTCTTCTGCGTAGGTATTCTTCACATCGCCGTTCTCGTCAAGGATCAGCTTCTGGGCAAATCCGTCTCCGTCCATATAATGGTAATAGCTCACATCGTCCTGGGAGAGGACGAACGGCTTTTTGCCCGGGGGAAGCCGGATCTCCCCTCTCGACACTGTGCCGTCGCTGTTCACGGTGCACATATCATGCAGGCTCACCATCACATAGCCTTTTTCATACATGGACTGCATGATCCCCGCGAACTCGCTCATCGTCGTCATCACCTGATTATAGCCGGCCTCGTTTATATCGCCGTCAAAGGCTTTTGCCGTATCCTTCACCATCGTGTGGAAAAACACATGCGTGATCTGGTCCAGCGGATAGGCAGTACAGCTCTCCTTCGAAGCCTGGTAGCCGGCCACCGCGTTCTGAAGCGTCTGGCTGCCCGTATAGCTCT
Source organism: uncultured Lachnospiraceae bacterium (assembly GCA_947628955.1). GTDB lineage: Bacteria > Bacillota > Clostridia > Lachnospirales > Lachnospiraceae > Choladousia. Next base: position 59,482 of record CANRBX010000007.1, read on the forward strand.
CTGACGACTTCAGGTATGCGATAGCGTTGTCATAGTCATACTGCATCGCCATATAGTCCGATACCGCAAGCAGATTCTTCTCGTCTGCGGCGGAGCTTCCCTGTTCCTCCGCGCTCTTTCCCTGCCGCGCTGCGAGAATCTGCTCCGCCAGATCCTGCGGCTTTCTCCTGTTTTTCCCCGTCAGCTGCGGGATAACCGCCTCTCTGACCAGCACCACGATCAGGGCGATGGTGATCAGCACCAGAAGGGAGATAATGCACTTGATGATCAGCTCATTTTTCCTTCTCCGGCCCCTTTTTTTCAGCAGCTTCAAATCCCTTTCATCCATAAATCCCTTTTATACTCCTCCAAGTTTTGCCGGCCTGTGTATCCGGCATCCGTTTTCCCTGAAAATGCCCCCTGTATTTTAAAATAAGCAAGTACCCATATTTCACAAAAAAATGAGCGGATTGCGAATGTTTTCATCGATTTTGAAAGTGCACAGCACGGAAAAATCGATGGCAGAATCATTTAGGCCCCGCCGGCGCTTCAAAGCTGCGGCACCGACTCCGGTCTGAGCGGATCCCACGCCTGGGCCGCGTCAAACAGGTCGCTCAGCAGCTCCGGATTGTGGTACATGCGATAGCCGCTGATGTCCCTCCTGGACTGCCGGACGTAATCCGTCCCCACCTGCAGCCAGTGCTTCGCCGAGTCTACGCCGCAGAAATAATCGAAGCCGCTCTGCTTCAGATAATTGAACCGGTCGCCGGAGTAGGACTCTGCTCCCCGGATGTCCCCTCCTGCCGCATAGATCAGGACGTTCGTCTCACCGACCAGCGGCTCTACCCAGTCCGTCCACCGATCTGTATCCCGCACGAACTGGTCGTAGTTGACCCCGTTCGTCTCGTTCATATTCTGATGGCCCCAGGTGTGGCTCGCGAACCTCCATCCGTTTGCCTTCATGGCCTCGGCCACCTTCTTTGCCTCTTCGCACTCGCGGTCAAACGCCGCCTCGTCAAACCCGCCCGGATAAGAGTCAAAAAATCTCTGCTGGAAATCTGTGACCCGTCCGGCTTCCTTTGTCTTGTACACCTCATCGGTGCGGTATCCGAGGATCCCCTCATAACCGGTCAGCGCAATATAGCCCTTCTCTCCGTGATAAGCAAAATCCGGATGCTGCTCTACAAAGCGGTCGATCAGCGGAACCAGATCATAGTCTCCGACCGACACGCTCCCGTCGTCCTCGATATATTCGTTTTTGACATCGCCGTTCTCATCCACGATCAGCCGGCTGGCAAATCCATTTCCCTCCATGCTGTGGTAATAATTCACATCGTCCTGCGACAGCACAAACGGGATCTTCCCCGGCGGAAGCAGGATGTCGCGCGTGCCAAATGTGCTGTTTCCATCGGAATCCTCCGTCTCCGGCGCAAATTCGTCCAGAAAAACCATCACATAGCCGCGGTCATACATCTGCTGAATGATGCTGTTAAATTCGTGCTCTGTCACCATATTCTGATTGTAGCTGTCCGCATACTGGTCTCCGTCAAATGCCCTGCCGGCATCATGGATCAGCGTCTGGAAAAAAATATGTGTCACATCCGCTGCGGCATACGGCACGCAGGATGCTTTCTGCTGTTCAAATTCGTCCACGGCCGCCCGGTACTGTCCGTTTTCCTCATAGCCCTCCGCAGACTTCAGAAGTCCGATCGCGCCGTCATAATCGTACTGCACGGCCCTGAATTTCGCCTGCTCCAGAAGCTCTTCCCCTGAGAGCGCCGTCTGCGCCGGATCCGCAGCACCGCCGTCCGTCACTGTCCCCGCGGCATCCGGGCCTCCCTGCCCCTGTGACGCGCCGGCTTCCTGCTGCAGCTTCGCCTCCCTGAGCGCCTCCATGCGCTCCTGTCCTGTCTGCTTTGTCCCATGTCCGAGCACTACTTCATATATGAGTGCCCCGATCAGCAGCACGATCAGAACAGCGAGGGCCACTCCCAGAGCCTGCATTTTCATCAGATTCTCCTGCTCCCGCTTTCGCTTTGTCACGGGGTTCAGGCGCTCCGAGACGCGGGCGCGCAGCTGCTTTCCCAGCCCGGAGGGCTGCTCCGTATTCTGCGACGGATTCTCCTGCGGCCTCTCCGGCTGACCCGCCTGATGCAGGTTCTCCTGCGGTTCCTCCGGCTGACCCGCATTCTGTACCGGCTTTTGCACATTTTCAGACGGTTTTCCCCCAGTCATTGACTGTATCCTGCTCTGCACACTTTTCTGCAGCTTCTCCGGCTGACCCGCCTGACGCAGGCCCTCCTGCAGCTTCTCCGGCTGACTCGCATTCTGTACCGGCTTTTGCACATTTTCAGACGGTTTTCCCCCAGTCATTGACTGTATCTTGCTCTGCACACTTTTCTGCGGTTCCTCCGGCTGACCCGCCTGACGCAGATTCTCCTGCGGTTCCTCCGGTGCGGTCTGGCCGGCTCCTGCCGGATCCTGCCCGGCCGGACGGCCGCCCTCTGTCCTCTTTCTCCGGCCCGTAATCTCCCCGGTATAAATCTGCGGCTGTCTGAATTTTTTTACAGGCTTATCCATTGCCCTGCCCCCGAATTAATTATGTCGCTTCACCCAATATTTCCGGTTTTCCGACATCATATTCATACTCATAGGATAGTTGATTGACCACTTTTTGTCAATCGCCGCGGACGGCGTATTTTCTTAATTTTCGCGTAAGTTATTCCTTACAGGGAGACAATTCCGGACGGGGCAGTCCCATCTCTTCCGGCAGCTTCACCCGCTCCGTATTTACACCATATCAGCACCATATTTACAGCGTATTCACACTCATATTCATCCCCGTATTCACGCTCCGCATTCTTTGCAGATTCGACCTTTACTAAAATGAACGGGAATGATAAGATATAGGGTAAAAGAACCGAAAAGGAGTGTCTGCCTTCATGAAGTGGGACGGTAAACCCTATCACTCTCTCGACTTTGAGATGAAGCGCCGCTTCGGGGAAAAGGTATACCGTCTGACCCTGAACGGCGGTATGACATGTCCCAACCGTGACGGCACGCTCGGCACAAACGGCTGTATCTTCTGCAGCGCCGGCGGCTCCGGGGACTTCGCGGCCAGCCCCCGGCTGTCTGTCAGCGACCAGATCCGTCAGCAGAAGGCGATGCTTCAGCACAAACGCCCGGTTCAGAAATTTATCGCCTATTTTCAGGCGTACACCAATACATATGCCCCGGCCGGTTATCTGGAGCGGATCTTTTCGGAGGCCCTCTCGGATCCGGACGTCGTCGCGCTGTCGGTCGCCACAAGGCCGGACTGCCTGCCAGAGGACGTGCTGGCGCTGCTCGAACGGCTGAACCGGATTAAACCCGTCTGGGTGGAGCTCGGACTGCAGACCATCCACGAGGACACGGCACGGCTGATCCGGCGCGGATACTCCCTGCCCTGTTTTGAGTGCGCTTCGGAAGCGCTCCGTCAGCGCGGGATTGAAGTCATCGTCCATGTCATCCTCGGCCTTCCGGGGGAGACGCGCGGGCAGATGCTGCAGACCGTTGAATGGCTGAACGGAAGCCATATCCGGGGCGTCAAGCTGCAGCTTCTTCACATCCTGAAGGGAACAGATCTCGGCGCATGGTATGAATCCCCGCCGCCGGATTTTCCGCCCATCCGTCCCATGGAGATGGACGAATACGTCGATCTGATCGTCGACTGCGTGGAGCGCCTTGATCCGGAAATCGTTATCCACCGGCTTACCGGGGACGGCCCCCGCCGGATGCTTCTCGCGCCGCTCTGGAGTACCAACAAGCGTGCCGTACTGAATGCGATCCATGCGGCATTCCGGATCCGCGGCGCCTGGCAGGGGCGTTGTCTTGCCCTGCCGCAGCAGATTCACATATGAAAACCTGCGTCTCTCATGCACAGCCGGGCCGCCAGGAAAATCTTCCCTTTGCCCTGCCGCATAAAGACCGCGCTTTTACAATAAAAAGGAGGACCTGCAACATGCCGGAACCTTTCACACTCTACAAACTGATCATCCTGTACATGCTCCAGAAGGTGGATTTTCCGCTCACCAATTCCCAGATCTCTGAATATATCCTGGACCGCGGCTACACCACGTTCTTCACTCTCCAGTCGGTTCTCTCCGAGCTCGAAGAGAGTGAGATGGTCCGTATGGAGACAGTCCGCAACTGCTCCTACTATTCTCTGACCGAGGCCGGCGAGGAGGCTCTGCACTATTTTCAGAACCGCATCTCCCGCCCGATCCGCGACGATATTGACCAGTATCTGCAGGAAAATAAAATGCAGCTGCGCGACGAAGTATCCGTTCTCGCGGATTACTACAAAAACACCGCCGAGGAATACTCTGTCCGCTGTCTCGTGAAGGAGAAATATTCCAATCCGATCGAGCTCACCGTGACGGTCCCGGACGAGGCGCAGGCCCGCATCGTCTGCCGCAACTGGAAGCAAAAATGCCAGGAGATCTATGAATTTGTCATGAAAGAACTGCTTTGAAATTTTAAGGCAGTCTGCAAATATCTATACTCAAGGAGGATTCTCATGAAAGACACATTTATTTCAGAGTCCGTCGTCTATGTGGGCGTGGACGACAGGACCATCGACCTGTTCGAGAGCCAGTACGTCGTGCCAAACGGGGTTTCCTACAACTCCTACATCATCTTTGACGAAAAGATCGCCGTCATGGATACTGTGGACAGGCGCGGCACGGAGGAATGGATCGCCAACGTCCGGGCAGCGCTCGGCGCGAGAAAGCCGGACTACCTGGTCATCCAGCACCTGGAGCCCGACCATGCCGGCAATGTACAGACGCTTGCCGGGATGTTCCCGGAGATGAAGCTGGTCGCCAATAAAAAGACATTCCAGATGATGCCGCAGTTCTTCGATATGGAGCTTTCCGCGGACCGCATGGTCACGGTCGGGGAAGGGGAGACGCTCTCCCTCGGCACACATACGCTGCAGTTTTTCATGGCTCCGATGGTGCACTGGCCGGAGGTCATGGTGACATATGAGCAGAGCGAAAAAATCCTCTTCTCAGCCGACGGCTTCGGCAAATTCGGAGCACTTGACACGGAAGAGGACTGGACCTGCGAGGCCAGACGCTACTATATGAACATCGTCGGAAAATACGGCGCACAGGTGCAGGCCCTTCTGAAAAAGGCCTCGGCACTCGATATCGCGATGATCTGCCCGCTGCACGGCCCGATCCTGAAGGAAGACCTGGGCTACTATATCGGAAAATATCTTGTCTGGAGCAGCTACGAGCCGGAAGACGACGGCGTGGTCATCGCCTGCGCCTCCATCCACGGCAACACGATGGCGGCCGCACGAAAGCTCGCGGAAATCCTCGAGAAAAAGGGCGCCAAAAAGGTCTCGATCTTCGACCTCGCGCGCGACGACATGGCCGAGGCGATCGAAGACTCCTACCGCTACGACAAGCTTGTGCTGATGGCGGCCTCCTACGACGGCGGCGTGTTCCCCTGCATGGAGGATTATCTGAACCACCTGCGCTCCAAGAATTTCCAGAAGAGGAAGATTGCCTGCGTCCAGAACGGAAGCTGGGCCCCGAGCGCCGGCAAAGTCATGAAATCCATCATCGCTCAGATGAAGAACATCACCGAGATTGAGCCGATGGTCACGATCAGATCCACGCTCAAGCCGGAGAACATCCCGGAGCTCGAAGCGCTCGCGGACGCCCTGCTCAGCTGACAATGCCCGTTAAAATGCTCTGCTTCCTGAAGTGATATCCCGGACAGATGCATTGTGCAAAATTGAAAAGATACAGAAATGAAGTGCTGTTTCTGAGCTAAGAAAAACTGCTCCGCATCAGCTTTCGTCCGACAGGGTATCGGGCGGGCTGACGCGGGGCAGTCTTTTTGTTTTCTGTAGATGAAACCATTAATAGAACTGGTGGTCTCCTAATTTTACTCCTTTTCCGGAACCCGTGTTGAAGTAAAGGGCACTTCCGATCGGGTTCTCGCCGCTCATGGCCGCTGCAGCAGCGTCGTAGCAGGTGCTGGGGACACCGCTTGCCAACGCACTGTCAAGCCATCCTGAGGATGCCGGCGTAAACTGGCCGCTCTGGTAGATAACCTCGCGGATCGAGTTCGGGAACATCGGGCTGCTCACACGGTTCATCACAACCGCGCCGACCGCGACCATTCCGTCATAGCTCTGGTTGCCCGCTTCACAGTAGATCAGGGCCGCCAGAAGGGAAGTATCGTCAGCAGAGCCTGAGGAAGACGGATCCGCTGTGCCATTCCCTGCGTCTTCGGAGTAATCTCCGGAATCCTCCGTGTAATCTCCTGCCTGCGAGGCATCGCCGGTATCTGTGTTAAATGTCGGAGGTACCGCGATCTCCTCATTCACCGGATTCCACCAGGCATCATAGAGGATGCCTGTCCCGGAATCATAGTACAGTCCGGTGCCTGCGTCATAATAGATTCCCGTTTCCTCATCATAGTAGCTCTCGCCTCCGCCCGCCGGGACAGAAGAAGAAGCCTCCGTGTAGCTCTCCCCTGATGAGGAACCGGCGCTGTCCGTGCCGGAAGCCGGAACCGCCGCGGTTCCTTCACTTACCGGATTCCACCAGGCATCATAGAGGATGCCTGTCCCGGAATCATAGTACAGCCCGGTATCCGCGTCATAATAGATCCCGGCCTCTTCGTCATAGCAGCTCCAGCCTTCATCCGCCAAAGCAGAAGAGGCATAATCCGCCGAATCTGCCGCTGCGGTATCCGCCCATGTATCATCTGCACTGCCGTCCGTCCAGGCGTCGTCCGTGCCGGTCCAGTCTTCCGCAGCGCCGTCCGTCCATGTATCATCTGCGCTGCCGTCCGTCCAGGTCTCGTCCGTACCGGTCCAGTCCTCTGCCGCGCCGCCGTCTTCCGCAGTGCCGTCCGTCCAGGAATCATCTGCGCCTGCGTCCGATCCGTCCGCGCCGGTCCAGTCCTCCGCTGTGCCGTCATCTTCCGCAGCGCCGTCCATCCAGGTATCATCTGCGCTGCCGTCTATCCAGGTCTCGTCCGCACCGGCCCAGTCCTCTGCCGCGCCGTCATCTTCCACAGTGCCGTCCGTCCAGGCGTCATCCGCGCCCGCGTCCGAGTCGTCCGATCCGTCCGCACCGGAACCGTCCCCGGCCGCCTCTGTATCCAGATAGGACTCGTCCGTCGCCACCGCCGTGTCCAGGAGCAGTACCCTTGAGACGTCATCCGAAGAGACGTATGCGGTGCTGTCTGCTCCGCGCTGCACCTGCAGCCAGTGGCCTTCGTCCTGTGTGAGGATGAACGAATCGCCGTACTCGATAGAATCCAGCACGTCGGAGCCTCCGTCCGCGCCGGAATAAAGCTTCACATCATCCCAGGTCGTCGCGACGCCTTCAACGCCGTGACTCTCGGCCGCCGCTTTCGCGTCCTCTCCGTATACAAGGTATTCATTCTTTACGAATCCTGTCAGCCCTCCGGAATAGATCTCTGTCCACTCATCTCCCCGGCTGATGATCCAGGCTGCTCCGCCATGATACATGCAGCCGATCACCGGGCTGTTCTCATTCGCCTGCATCCGGACATTGACGCCGGTACTGACCATATCATCATTTGTAAGCGCGATCTCGTCCCAGGCAGCCTCCTGCTCATAAGGGAGCGCGATCGTGGTGTCCTGTGCCATCGCAGAGCCTGCAAATATCAGGGACAGGCCCATTGACGCCGCCGTGCAGAACACACATCTCTTTCTTCCACTCATAACAATTATCCCCTCCTTAAATTACGTAACATATCCCCGCATCCGTTCAGGGGCGAATCTCCGGGAGATTCTATACGTTTCTGTTAAAATTATTACGTAATTGTTAAGTATTGTTACGAGTGTATTGTAATATGTTTACTCTTTTTTGTCAACACTTTCTTCAAATTTCTCTGAAGTCTTCTTCCCTGACGTTCCCGCCGTCGACCCGGAGTACCTGTCCATTCACGTAGCCGGCCTGCCCGGAGGCCAGGAAATACACGACGTCCGCAACCTCCTCCGGTCTGGCAAACCGCCTGAGCGAAGCCTTTTTGCGGCCTCTGTCTGCTTCCTCCCCCTGCTTTTCAAAAATCTTCGCCATATCCGTATCCACGAAACCCGGTGCGACCGCATTGACTCTGATCCCGTAGTGCAGGGTTTCCCGCGCGAGCGTCTTTGTGAAAGCGGCCACCGCGGCCTTCGACACCCCGTACGCGCACATTCCCCTGTCCAGCTCCAGCCCGCCGATCGACGACAGATTCACGATGCTTCCTGCTCTCCTGCGGGTCATCAGCTTCAGAACCCACTGCGTCAGCTCCATCACGGCAAACAGATTGACGTCAAAAACTTCCCGGATCGTCTGCAGCTCCGTCATCTGGAACAGGCCCTGGTGCATGACGCCGGCATTATTGACGAGCACATCGATCTGCGCCTTTTCGCGGATCAGCCCCCGCATGGCTTCGGCCATGGCCTCTGAATCTGTCAGATCAAAATAAACGGGCCGGATCTCCACCCCGCACTGCGCGCGCAGCTGTTCCAGCCCCTCTTCAAACGCATCCGTACATTTTCTCGCATGAGCGTACAAATTGTACCCCTCACGCGCAAATTTCTCCAGAATCCTTTTCCCGATCCCCCGGCTGCAGCCGGTGATAAAGGCCCACCGCATCTCCATATCCAGCTCTCCTTTTCCATATCCGCATCTGTACTTTTATCCGCGCTCCGCCTTCTATCCATTCTCTTTGTCTGCGGCCGCCCCGATCTTCGCCTGTATGCTCGCCCGGATCTCCCCGCTCTCTTCGCACCATACCTCATAATCCTCGTCCCACTGCGCGTACTCTGCCTGGCCGCGCCGATCCTCGAAGGAATAGTGCTCCATGAGATAGTCCCCGACAAACCGTGTGTATTTGTCCGCCCCGAAAATATTCACATGGTTTTTGTCATAATAGTCCACAGAAAAATCGAGGCCGATCTCGTCATAATAATCGTTCGTATTCAGAAAATCATAGCCGCGCTCTGTGACCACGTCAGAGATATAATTATAGACGGCCTTTTCATTCTTCGTCTGGCAGTATGCGTTGACTAGGAACATCACGGGAAGCTCTTCTTTCTCACAGTAGTCCAGCAGCCCGCTCAGGATCCCTTCCAGGCGCTCTGAAAGCGGCTGGCGCTTCTTCACCTCTGAAAAATCCTTTTCCTCCATTTCCTTCCAGCTGTCCACCAGCCGGAAACCCTTCAGGCTGTCATGGCTGGAGTTGAGTCCGAATGCCAGTGACTGCAGGTCGAGCAGGCGCGGCCACTCTGTGTGATATTTAATGATATCGATATAATAAGGAATCTTGTCATACGAATCCGGCACGCACTCCCGGATCATCTCAAACCGGTTCAGCGAATATTTGAAATTATCGCTCACATTCCGCAGCGGGACGTCGTGATCCATATTCATGACCTCGCGCTCCAGATAATAGCCGGTCTCCGCCGCAGTAAACGGGCGCAGATCGATCACATACAGCTTCGGATCCTGCGTCTTTCGTATCTCCTGCAGGCAGTAGCGGATCATCTGGGGCGGCATCGTGCCGGTCGCAAAGTCATAGGACGTAAAGCCGTAGCTGTTCCAGGCCTCCGGGGCCTCCCAGAATGCAAAGCAGGAGCTTGCACCCACAAAGATCACGTCCAGGGAGCGATCCTTCTCCGCGTAAAAGCCGCACAGATTCTTGCGGCTCGCGCTTCCGCTGTAAGGTCTCAGGATATAGGAGACTGCGCACAGAAGCACAAGAAAGCCGGCGCAGAAAACAGCTGCCCGCAGCAATTTTTTCATCGCTAAAACCCTCCGTAAATAAACTGAGCCGCATTGTACTCAGGTCCGTACATGCCAAACAGGATCACCACAAACAGCAGTCCGTACAGGATCGCCCACCGGAGCACGATGTTCCTGCCGGCAAGCCACTGATAGAACGAGCGCTCCTTCGCCTGAAATGCAAACAGAACAAACATGACGGTCATACCGACGGCGATCGAAATGACCGCTTTCAGCCCGTCCTTCAGTCCGATCGGCGCGAGGAATACCTGCAGCTGATCGAGAAAGACGCTGGGCATCAGGCAGCGCGGCGACAGGCACGCTTTCACATAGTGCAGTCCCTGCCTCACCGAGGATGCCCGGAAAAACAGAGCGCCGATGCTGTATATCACAGCCGTCCTCACACTCTGAAACCCGTGCCACCATCGGCTCTCCGGATCGATATGCAGCAGCTCCTTCCAGCGGTCAAACCATCCGTCCATCAGCTGTCCGGCGATAATGACTGCTCCGAACCAGAGTCCCTCCACGATATAATTCCATCCGCCTCCGTGCCACAGGCCCATATAGAACCACAGGATCAGCATCGCCAGATAGGCCGGGATTTTCTTCGCCGCGTTTTTTCCGAGCCTTTTTTTCAGAGAACGGCGCATCCGGTTCCACAGGCGGGAGCGAAGGATCGGGTACATGACATAATCCTGAAGCCACTGTCCGAGTGTGATATGCCAGCGCTTCCAGAATTCCTGAATGCTCCTGGAATGAAACGGGCGGTCGAAATTCTCCGGAAGATCGACGCCGAAGCAGGATGACGCCCCCATAATGATGTCCATGCATCCGGAAAAATCCGCATACAGCTGTATCACATAGGCGGCCAGCCCCGCACAGAGGAGCACGCCGCTGTAATTTGCATTCTCATCGAAAATATAATTGACGTAGACCGCCAGATTCTCCGCCACGACCAGCTTCTTGACGTAGCCCATCAGCATCCGCTGCAGCCCGAAGCAGAAACGTTCGTAGTCAAACCGGTGCGGCGCGTACAGCTGTCCCTCCAGCTGGTGATAGCGGCTGACCGGCCCCGAAGTCATCTGCGGAAAATAGGAGACAAAAAGAGCGGCTTTGCAGATATTTTTCTGCGGCCGGGAGGTCCCCCAGTATACGTCGAGCAGATAGCTCACCGCCTGCAGGGTGTAGAAGCTGACGCCGAGAGACGCGATCCAGTTCACGGTGCGGATATTCTGCCCCTTCCCGAAAAGCCCGCAGACCGCCCGCAGATTTGAGAGAAAGAAATTCGAATATTTCAGCGCCGCCAGAGGCGCAAATGCCAGGATCAGGCACACGACAAGCACCCGCCTGGCCTTTCCGGTGTTTTCACGGATCCTGTCAATGTAGTTGCTCCCGGCCCACACCACGACCACCGTGCCAAGCAGGTAGACCGCGGTCCAGGGCGTTCCGGCCAGCGCATAGAACACAAAACCGGCTGCGAGCAGCACCATCCACTGAAACCGTCCCGGCGCCAGATAATAGACGGCCAGCGCCGCCGCCATAAAGACAAAGAACCAAAAAGAGACAAGAAACATCGTCCTTTTCCTTTCCTGCGTATCTCATGTAAGTTTCCGGATCCCTGTATCCCGGCACTCAGAGCTGCCTGCTGTCCTTCTCTTCCAGAAATCCGACCCGCATTTTGCCGCGGCAGACCTTCTCCCCGTTCTGATTTCGGATGACCACCTTCAGGATCATCGTCCGGAACCTGTCGTTTTTCTCCTGTACTCTTCCCGTAACGGTCAGGCGGTCCCCCACGTACACCGGCCTGGGAAATTCCGTCTCCACCATATGGATCAGGCTGCGCTCCCCCGGCAGATATACCCCGGCCAGAGTCGAAAGAAGGGATGCTGTCAGCATCCCGTATGCAACGCGTGTATCATAGCCCATCCGTTTCGCAAAGGCCGCATCTCTGTGGAGAGGATTTTCATCCTGTGTGATCCGGTAGAAGCACTCCATCTTATCGTCCGTGACATCCACACAGAAGCTCTCTTCGTGCCCCTCCGGCAGTTCCTCATACGTATAATGATTCATCGCACACCTCCTGAAAGTCTCCCGCTCCCTGCGGCGCTTCAGGCCATCTGATCCTCAATAATGTCAAGCATTTCGCCCACATTCTTCATGCCGAGCACGTCCTTCATCGCAAATGTGAAGCCAAACTCGTCCTCTATCTCAGAGATCAGCGTGATATGCGTCAGGGAATCCCAGTCCTCAATATCCGCCGCAGTCGTCTCCTCCGTCACTTCGATCGACTCATCGTCAAACACATCCCAGAAAATCTCATTCACTCTTCTTAAAATCTCTTCTCTGCTCATAGTCCCGCTCCTCTGTAATAAATGTCCTGTTGCGGACAAACTCGTCCACATCCGCCTCGAAACGCCCGTCTCCGAGCTCCCGGAATCCAAGCCGCGCATAAACATCCTTCACCATGGAGTTTTTGGGCGTCCGGATATATTCTCCGACTACTCTTTTATAACCCGCTTTCCGGGCCGTGTCAATCACTTCATTGATAATGAACTCTTCCATCCCACGCTTCAGCACGCGGCAGCTCATCAGCCAGTTATACATAAAAAGCGTATCCGCATCCGTCTTTTCCAAAATCGCGATACTGATGAGGCCGTGGTCGCCGAAATCATCCCGCAGCATGAAATAGAGCGTGATAAAACGGTCGTCCGCGGCAAGCGACGCGATCTCGTCCTCCGTGCAGCGCACCGTCCGCAGGTTGAACTGGTTCGAGCGCTGTGTCAGCTGGGCGATCCGCGGAAACTGAAAGCGGTCAAACGGCTTTACAACAGCCACCATGTGAAGGCTCTGCAGGTATTCGTCATAGTCATGATACTGCTGCCTGCTGGCCGTCCGCTTCACTTCCTCCTGGTACTGCCTGGTGCGGTCCCTGTCCGACTCCGAGGCAGAGGCCGTCTCGAACAGATTCAGGCCCCTCAGATACTTCAGATAGAGCGCCGGATCCTCCGGCAGCTCAGGCACCGTGATCTCCGGAATTGCACGGCGCACCTGCTCCCGCTCGAACGGATTGTCGTCAAGAAACACAAGGCTGTCCATACCGATATTGAGCGTCTCCTGAATGCGGCGGATGTTGGAAGCCTTATCCTCCCAGTTCGCCACAAACATCGAAAAATCGCCGAGCCGCAGCACCATTTCCGGGTGCTTCAGAAACGGCTCCTTCGCGGTGTCCTCGTCGTTCTTGCTGCAGACCGCAAGCAGGATCCCGCGGTTTTTCAGCTCCCTCAGCCAGATCTGAAATTCCTCAAATGCGTGTCCGAGCCCGAGCTCCCCGATCTGGATCCCCTCGAGGCCGTCGTCCCCGATCACACCGCCCCACAGCGTGTTGTCCAGATCCACAACCACGCATTTGCGGATATTTCCGGAAACCGCCTTTACGATATCCGTGACCTGCTTTGCCGCCTCCGGCAGGAACGCCGTCGAGAGCGGCATTTTCGCAATATAGTACAGCTTATCATCATACACAGCATCGCGCCCATACTGCAGCTGCAGATAATTCAGGTCCATCAGAAATACGTTTTTCACTTCCTGCGCGCCGTCCATCAGAAGGCAGTTCAGGCGCTTCACCTGATACAGGAAGGAGGATTTCGTCTTCGCCGCAAAATTTCCATAGACCCGGTCGTCCATCTCCGCAAACGTGAACTGGATGATGCTGCCGGATTTTCTCTGCTCTGACTGGATGCCGTGATCCGCGCCCGCTGAAGCCTCTGACCGGCCGCCGCCTTGATCCGCACCCGGCAAAGCCTCTGACCGGCCGCCGCAATCCGTGTCCGCTGAAGCCTCTGACCGGCCGCCATCGTGATCCATGTTCGCTGAAGCCTCCGGCCGGCTGCCATTAACCAGATCCCAGTAGGAGCGGATTTTCCCGTAAATCCTGTCCGCAAAACCCGTCCGGTCATCCGACTCTGCAAAATCATGGTACAGCTTCTCCGTGCACATATAGATCAGCGCAAACTGCGCGCCGAACCGGTGAAATTCCGACTCCGGATCCAGCAGCTGGGCGTCGATCTGGTTGTAATCCGCATCGTACACGCGAAAATCCATATTCTCTTCCGCTCCGTATCCGCGGATCGCCGTCGCCAGATGCTGCGTCGCGCAGTCGCCGAGGATCGCCAGACGATATTCCCGGCAGCCGGACAGATCCTTTTTACAGTTTTTCTTTAATTTCGTAAATGTAATTTCCGTCATCTCAGGTTCCCACTTCTGCTGTTCACACCCCGCGCAGGGCCTCTTGAATCACTTTCTTACGGCCTCAGCAGCAAGTGCTTCGGCCTGGTCTGAACAGTAACCGCAGGGCTGTCATCTCCTTCATCACCTGCCGGAAGATCCCCGGCCCGTCCAGCCCGTTCGCCGCCCGCACCTGCGCGTGCGTCCCGTAGCCCTTCGCAAAACGGTTGCCAAGCCCGATCCGCCGGAAGCGAACATTCACGCCTCCCTCGGCCAGCACCTCCGCCGCCGCGCTCCCGAGCCCTCCCGTGACGCTGTGTTCCTCCACGGTAAAGATCACCGGATATTTTTCTGCTGCCCCAAGCACATACTCCGCGTCAAACGGCGCGATCGTCGGCACATTGACCACCGCCGCGTCCACGCCCTCCCCGGCCAGCAGCTCTGCGGCCGCGAGCACCTCTGAGACGATCCCGCCCGTCGCAAAAATACAGGCGTCCTTTCCTTCCCTGAGCAGGTACTGCCTGCCGGTCACAAATTCATAATCCCCCGGATAAACCTCCGGCTCATTGTTCATTCCGATCTTAATGTATACCGGCCCCCGGAGCTCATAAGCCGCTCTTACCGCCTTCTCCGTCTCCCGCGGACAGGAGGGTGAAAAAATCGTCAGGTTCGGCAGACTGCGGAGCGCCCCCAGATCCTCCGTCGTGTGGTGCGTGACCCCGAGCGTGCTCCAGGAAAGCCCGGCACCCATCCCGACAATCTTTACGTTCAGATTCTGAAAGCAGACGTCGTCGCGGATAAATTCAAAGCTGCGGTACGCCAGAAACGCCCCTGCCGTATAGACAAACGGAATTTTGCCGCACATCGCGAGTCCGGCCGCCGCAGACACCATATTTTCCTCCGCGATCCCAAAGTCCAGCTGCTGATCCGGAAAATACTTACGGAACAGCTCATCGTATTCGGTGCCGCTGTCTGCAAGCAGGGACAGGACATTCCTGTCCTTCCCGGCAATCTCGCAAAGCGCTCTCATATATGCTTTCTGCATGCCTCCAGCTCCTCCTGTGTGATCTCCAGTTCACTCATGAATATCTTCAGTTCCCTGCGGTTCGGCATCCTGAAATGCCAGTTCGGGTTATTCTCCATGACCGAGACGCCTTTGCCCTTGACCGTGTGCGCGATCACCAGGCGCGGCGTTTCGGGGTCGTTTTCCCGGCTCAGAACCGCACAGATCTCATCCACGTCGTGCCCATCCGCGATCTCGTCCACCTGCCAGCCGAACGACTGCCATCTGTCCCGCCAGCCGTCAATGCGCATCGTGTCCCCGACAAAGCCCATCTTCTGGATTTTATTGCAGTCAAGAATTGCCGTCAGATTGCCGAGCCGGTACCTGTGCGCCGCCATGACGGCCTCCCAGACCGTGCCCTCCTGACATTCTCCGTCCCCGAGTATCACATACGTCCTGTAGTCCTGCCCGTTCAGCCTGCCGGCGAGCGCGATGCCAAGTCCCATCGGCAGGCCGTGGCCGAGCGACCCTGTAGCCGCCTCAACGCCCGGTATCCCGTTCAGGCACGGCTCGCCGCCGAGCCGCGTGCCCGGCTTCAGGAACGTATCCAGCTCCTCTTCTTCTATAAATCCCGCCGACGCCAGAAACACATACAGAGCCAGACCGGCGTGCCCCTTGCTCAGGATCAGGCGGTCGCGGTTCGGATTCCACGGATCCGCAGGATCGATCTTCAGGATTTTTCTCTCATAGAGCGCATAAAAAAGCTCCGCCGACGAAAACGCCGACGCCAGATGCGCCGTCCCTCCGCCCCACGCGGTCAGGAACATCCTCCTGCGCATCTCTTTTAATCTGGTCAGTTCATCCGTCCTCATGTTCTCTGTCTCCACGCTCTGTCTGCTGCATATTTTTCTGCCGCCCACGTTTGCATCCTGCATGCTGCCGCGCCTTCCGCCAGCGCCCTGCTGCCATGGAATTTCCTGCCTCTGCCGCGCTTTCCCGCCGCACACTGCTGTCACAGGATTTCCTGCAACCGCCCGCATCAGAGGCCGCGTCTCTGCCGGTTCGCCTCGTACATCAGGACCGAGGCGGCCACCGCCGCGTTCAGCGATTCCACCTGTCCGCACATCGGGATCCGGACAAACGTATCTGCGCACGCGGCCGTCTCTTCTGTCAGGCCGCGGCTCTCATTTCCGATCAGAAAGCCGCTCGCCCCGCAGTATGAAAAATGGTCGTAAAAATCCTTTCCCTTCAGATGCGCCGCGTACAGCCGTACGCCCTGACGCTTCAGCCAGTCCAGATCCGCCCGCAGATCCTGCGAATAGCAGAACGGCACGCGATACACGGATCCCATCGTTGAGCGGATGACCTTTGGATTATAAATGTCCACACAGCCGGCGCTCAGCAGGATCCCCGTGGCCCCGGCGCCCTCCGCCGTGCGCAGGATCGTCCCGAGATTGCCCGGATCCTGCAGATTTTCCAAAACCATGACAAAGGGATACGGCGCGGCCTGAAACCCTGCCCCGGGTCTGTTTCCGGATATTCCGCCCTGCGCTGCGGCTGCCCCGGATCTGTCCCCGGATGTTCCGCCCTGCGCTGCGACTGCCCCGGATCTGTCCCCGAATCTTCCGGCCCCCGCTGCGGCTGCCCCGGATCTGTCCCCGGATGTTCCGCCCTGCCGTCCTGCCTCTCTGCCGCCGAGCAGCTCCCGGAGTTCATAATGGTACTGCCGCACAAGGCAGAGTACGCCCTGCGGCGTCTTTGTATCTGACACACCCGCAAATACGTGGTCAGCCAGCACTATAATATCAGAAGCGCCGTGAAACAGCGCTTCGTTTTTTCTGTAAAACTGTTCTGAGACATAGGTCTGCACCAGACGGTCCCGCGGAACTTCGCGGTACATCTTCATGCCTTCCACGACAAAGACATCCCTCTGGCTGCGCTCCCTGGATTTCTTCTGCAGCGCGAGCAGCTGCTTTACCTGTGTATTAGATGTACTGGTAATCATATGGCCATTGCTCTGGCTACGCGCACCGTGTAATCCGGCAGGTTCTTCTGCATGGCCAGCGCCTCGTCGATGTCCAGGTCCACATACTGGCCGTTTCGGAACGCCACCACGCGGTTCGATTTCCCTGCGATCAGCAGATCCGCCGCCAGCGCGCCCATCACGGTCGCATACACGCGGTCGCGGCAGGTCGGGCTTCCGCCGCGCTGCATGTGCCCGAGGATCGTCGCCCGCGTCTCAAGCCCCGTGGCCGCCTCGATCCTGCGCGCCATGCTCGTCGAATGTCCGATGCCCTCGGCATTGATGATGATATGGTGCTTCTTCCCGCGCTTGCGGTTGTTGATGATATTGTTGATCAGAACCTGCTCGTCGTAATCGTACAGCTCCGGCAGAAGAATGTCCTCCGCGCCGTTTGCGATGCCGCACCAGAGCGCGATGTAGCCGGCGTTTCTGCCCATAACTTCAATAATGCTGCAGCGCTCATGCGAGGTCGAGGTGTCGCGCACCTTGTCGATCGCGTCCATCGCCGTGTTGACCGCCGTATCGAAGCCGATCGTATAGTCAGAGCAGGCGATATCCAGGTCGATCGTGCCCGGCACGCCGATCGTGTTCACGCCGCGGGCCGCCAGCTGCTGCGCGCCGCGGAATGAACCGTCGCCGCCGATCACCACAAGCCCGTCAATCCCGTGCTTCCTGCAGATCTCCGCCGCGCGGTCCTGCACCTCCGGCTTTTTGAACTCCAGGCAGCGCGCTGTGTACAGGATCGTACCGCCCTTTGAGATCGTATCGGAAACCGCCCTCGCGTCCAGATCCACAATTTCCTCATTCAAGAGACCCCGGTAGCCCTGATAGATTCCCTTCACCTTGATTCCCTGCGACAGTGCCTTGCGGACCACCGCCCGGATCGCGGCGTTCATGCCCGGAGCATCTCCGCCGCTCGTCAATACGCCAATTGTACTCACCTTATCTGCCATGTCGTTCTCCATTCCGCCGCCCCGCCGGCAGCTCAAATCGTAATGTCGGGGTCATAATTTGCCTTACGGATTATTTCGTGCCCGCACAGGCCGTCTCCGCCCTGTGCACGTACTATGTGCCATTTTAAAACATTCCTCCAAAGAATGCAAGTACAACGGAGCAAAAAACAGGCGCTGTCAGCCTTTCTGCACCACCTTCACATTCTCCTCACCGAACGCCTGCGTCAGCGCGCCGATCGTCGCCTCGTCCGTCTGCACGGTCCAGTTGTCCCCGAGCCTGCGGACCGCCCGCTCGCTGCGCACATAGATCACCACGTGGGCCTTTCCCTCCGACTGGCGCAGGATCCCGAACAGTTCCTGCTCCCTGGCCTGGTAATCGTTCATGTCCGCGAACTGCACCCACAGCTCCTGCGGGACATCCTCGAACGGCCAGATGCGCTCGCAGATCAGCTTGCTCGGCTTGTCGTCCTCGCAGCTCACGCGGCCCCGCACAAAGACCCTGCGGTCCTCGGTCAGCAGCTGGTGATTTTTCTCGTAATCGCGCGGGAACACGACCACCTCCACCGTGCCGACCAGATCCTCGACCGTCAGAAACGCCATTGTCTTGTTCGTCTTCGTGTACTTGATCGTCCTGCCCGTGATCATTCCCCCGATCACCGCGGTGCTGTTGTCTTTCACCTTTGAAACGCCGGTGTCCTCATCCAGCTCGAAATCCGAAGTCACGTTCGTGATCCCGCGCCTCCAGACCGCCTCGTATTTTTCGAGCGGATGGCCGCTGATGTAGATCCCGAGCACCTCCTTCTCATACGCCAGAAGCTGTTCCTTGTCAAATTCCCCGACGTCCGGCAGGCGTACCTGGTATTCCTCTCTCTCGCTCTCCCCCATCAGGTCAAACAGCGTCATCTGCCCCGTGATGCTGCTCTTTTTCTCGTGCGCGACGCGCTCCGCGATTCCGCCGTACACCTGCAGGAGCTGTTTGCGCGTCCCGCCCAGGCTGTCCATCGCGCCCGACTTGATCAGGCTCTCAAAGGTGCGCTTGTTGATGTCCCGGCTGACCACGCGTTCGATAAAATCTGAAATGTTCCTGTAGCGGCCCCCCGCCCGGCGCTCCTGAAGGATCGTCTCGATGACGGGCCGGCCGATGCTCTTGATGGCCGAGAGCCCGTAGCGGATATTATGGCCGTCCACCGAGAAATCGCCCTCGCCGACGTTGATGTCCGGCGGCAGGATCCCGATCCCCATCTGGCGGCAGGACAGGATGTACTCCGATACCTTGCCCGGATTGTCGATCACGGAGGTCATCAGGGCCGCCATGTATTCCACCGGGTAATAATATTTCAGGTAGGCTGTCTGATAGGAGACCACCGCGTAGGCTGCCGCGTGGGATTTGTTGAACGCGTACTCCGCAAAATCCGTCATATTGTCAAAGATCACATTCGCCGTGTGCTCGTCGATCCCGTTCGCCGCGCAGCCCGGAACGCCCTCCTCCGGATTGCCGTACACAAAATTCCGGCGCTCCTTCGCCATCACGGACGCCTTTTTCTTAGACATCGCCCTGCGCACGAGATCGCTGCGGCCCATCGTGTATCCGCCGAGGTCGCGCACGATCTGCATGACCTGCTCCTGATAGACGATACAGCCGTATGTCGCCTCGAGGATCGGCTGAAGCTGCGGGCACAGATACGTGATCTCCTCCGGATGCTCCTTGCCGCGCACATACTGCGGGATAAAGCGCATCGGGCCGGGGCGGTACAGCGAGATCCCGGCGATGATGTCCTCCAGGCTCTGCGGCTTCAGCTCCTTCATGAAGCTCTTCATCCCCGCGCTCTCAATCTGGAAGATCCCGTCCGTTTTGCCCGTGCCGATCGAATCCAGCACTGCCTTGTCGTTGTAATCTATCTCATCTATCGCAATCTTTTTTCCGGTATTCTTCTCAATCAAATCCACCGCGTTCTGGATCACGGTCAGCGTGCGCAGCCCGAGGAAATCCATCTTCAGAAGACCGAGCTCCTCCAGGGCCGTCATCGTGAACTGGGTCGTGATCGTCCCGTCGGCGCCTCTGGAGAGCGGCACGTATTCATCCGCGTCCTTCTGGCAGATCACCACGCCGGCCGCATGGATCGACGTGTGGCGCGGCAGGCCCTCGAGCCTCTTCGCCATCTCGATCAGCTGGTGCACCTGCGCGTCCGTCTCATACAGTGTGCGCAGCTCCTGGTTGATCTGCAGGGCCTCGCTGATCGTGACATTCTTCCCCTGCGTCGCCGCCTGCGGGATCATCTTGGCGATCGAGTCGCACAGGGCGTACGGCATGTCCATGACGCGCCCGACATCACGGATGACGCCGCGCGCCAGCAGCGTACCGAAGGTGACGATCTGCACCACCCGATCCTTGCCGTATTTCCGGACCACATAATCGATCACCTCCTGCCTGCGCTCGAAGCAGAAATCGATGTCGATATCCGGCATCGACACGCGCTCCGGGTTCAGGAAGCGCTCGAACAGCAGGCTGTAGCGGATCGGATCCAGCTGTGTGATCCCGAGCGTGTAGGAAACGATGCTCCCTGCCGCCGAGCCGCGCCCCGGCCCCACGCTGATGCCGTGCTCCCGCGCGTAGCGGATAAAGTCCCAGACGATCAGGAAATAATCGACGTAGCCCATCTTCCGGATCACAGAAAGCTCATACTCCAGCCTGGGCCTGTGTTCCTCAGCCCCGGCCCCGTAGCGGCGCTCGAGCCCTTCAAAGCAGAGCTTGTTCAGATATTCCCAGGCGGTGTACGGAGCAGGCACATCGAACCTCGGCAGCTTCGTCACGCCGAACTCGATCTCCACATGGCACCGCTGCGCGATCCGGTACGTGTTTTCAAGCGCCTCCGGCGCATACGGGAACAGTTCGGCCATCTGCTCCGGCGACTTGACATAATACTGGCCGCCCTCATAGCGCATGCGGTCCTCGTCAGCCAGCTTCTTTCCGGTCTGGATGCACAGCAGGATATCGTGCGCCTCCACGTCGTCCTCATACGTGTAATGCACGTCGTTCGTCGCCACAAGCCGGATCCCCGTCTCACGGCTCATGCGCAGCAGCTGCTGGTTCACAAGCTTCTGCTCCGGGATCCCGTGATCCTGCAGCTCCAGAAAATAATTGTCCTCCCCGAAGATGCTGCGATAGCGGAGCGCGATCTCCTTCGCCTCCTCGTACAGGCCGCGCTGCAGATAGCGCGGAACCTCCCCGGCCAGGCAGGCGCTCAGGGCGATGATCCCCTCGTGGTATTCCTCCAGCACCTGCATGTCGACCCTCGGGCGGTAATAGAAGCCTTCCACAAAGCCCTTCGAGACGATCTTGATCAGGTTCGCATAGCCCGTATTGTTTTCCGCCAGCAGAACCAGGTGATAATAACGGCTCTCTTCATTTCCGGTCTCGCGGTCAAAGCGGGAGTTGGGCGCGACATACACCTCGCAGCCGAGGATCGGATTGATCCCGGCGGCCCTGGCCTCCTTGTAGAAGTCGATCACACCGTACATCGCGCCGTGATCCGTGATCGCCGCGGAATCCATTCCCAGCTCCTTCACCCGCGCTACATATTCTTTTATCTTATTCGAGCCGTCCAGCAGGCTGTACTCCGTGTGGACGTGCAGATGCGTAAAGTTCACGGCCTTCTCCTTTCCTCTGTACAATAATCTATATAATCTCTAACAAAATTATATCATGTTTTCCCGGCAGCGGCAGACATTTTTGTCACATACAAAGAAAATCTGCAGGGAAACCTCCTGCAGATTCTCATGGGCAGGCGCAGACAGGCCGCGCCCGGATTTCAGATTCCATTCTCAGTCACACATCATAAAATTGATCAGTCTCTCGACGTCCTCTTTCTCGTATGCGATGATCTCGAGCTCCGGGATCTCGCCGCTCGAAAAAATATTTGCCAGAGACACATACTGGCTCAGTTTGGACTTCAGATTCAGCCTGTCGCCCTCCCCCGTCACCAGCTCTACCTTTCCCTTGCAGTCGTCTACTACCTGAAAAAACTTGTCGATATTCGTGATATTCTGTACTTTCATGCCTGTTCTGTGTATCTGATCAGATACGTTCTCCTTTCTCTTCTATTTTTTCACCCGTAATATACACCGATGTCCCGGAGAATGCAAGCGTCTGTTAAGTTTTCGTCCATCCAGGCAGTTTCCTGAATCACTTTCTTACGGCCTCAGCAGCAAATGCTTCGGCCCGGTCTAAACAGTAACGTTTCCTTCTTTTTATACTGTTATTTTATCGCTATTGCCTCCACCTCGAGCAGAACGTCCTTCGGAAGTCTGGCAACCTCCACGCAGGAACGCGCCGGATACACGCCGGTGAAGTACTTTGCATAAATCTCGTTGATCTTTCCGAAGTCGTTCATCTCCTTGATGAACACGGTCGTCTTGACTACCTGCTCAATATCCGTGCCGCACGCCTCCAGGAGCGCTTTCATGTTGGAAAATGCCTGACTGGCCTGCGCCTCAACGCCCTCCGGGATCTCGCCGGTCGCCGGGTTCACCGGAATCACTCCGGAAGTATACACCATGCCGTTTGCCTCTATAGCCTGTGAATACGGCCCGATCGCCGCCGGCGCCTTGTCTGTGCTGATTGCTTTTTTCATGATCTGAGTCCTCCTTTGTTTTAGATATCCTTCCTTTTATAATACCTCTGATCCTCCGGCCTTCATCCGCGGGTTTCCCGTCGGGCCGCCGGACTGGACTGCCCGCCAACCGCGCCGTTTTCCTGCAGCCTGCGGATCCTTCCCCCGGAAATCTCCACCTTCCCCTGCTTCATCAGGCGGCCGACCGCGCGCTTGAACGCATTCTTGCTCAGCCCGAATTCCCTCTTGATGACCTCCGGGGAAACCTTGTCATCAAACGGAAGCACGCCTTCGTATTCGCCGATCACCTGCATGATATACTCCGCGTCCTCATCCATCTGAAGATACGCCTTCTCGCGGATACTCAGGTCGAGCTTGCCGTCCTCCTTGACGCCCGTAACCCGCGCGCGCACGATCGAGCCGACACGCAGCTCCGGCGTCACCTCGTGCTTCGGGATCAGGCCGGAATAGCGGTCGTCCACGGCCACAAACGCGCCGAAATTGCCGCTCAGCTCATAGACGCGGCCGCGCACCTGATCCTCGATCTGGTACGGCGAATTTTTGCTGAGATACGGATATACCTTCATCGTTCCGCACAGGCGGCCGCTCTTGTCCAGATACAGGGCGACCACACACTCGTCGCCCGGAAAGACCTTCGCAGTCTGCTCGTGGAACGGCAGGAACAGATCCTTCTCCAGCCCCCAGTCAAGAAATGCGCCGATCTTCGTGACATCCCGCACCTTCAGGACGGCCGTCCGGCCAAGCGTCAGAAGAGGCTCCCGCTGCGTTGCGATCACTCTGTCCTGCGAATCACGGTAAAGAAAAACCTGCACCCTGCTCCCGCGGACCATCCCCGGGCCGACTTCTTTTTTCGGGAGCAGTACGCGCTCCTCCGAATCACGGCTCTCGGCCAGATATACGCCGAAATGAACCTCTTTTACAATCTCCAGTTCCTGCTTTTCTCCAACCTTCAGCATGCTGCCTCCCCATTTTTGATGAAAATCATCTGTATCTTACCACAACGCGCCGGTTTCCACAACCTGCCTTTTCGATCTTTCCCGGATTTTCCGCAGGTCAGGCATATGCTTCATCTTGTGGCACTCCTTGACATACCTGTGCGCGTACTCTTATATTCTCATCAGAAACCCGTTTTTCCCGCTGTCACGGGCGCGTCTGAGCGGTCTGTCCAGGCGCCTCCCCCGCGCTTCCGAAACCGGCCTGCCTCACATACATAACCACTGCATACGGTTTTTCTTCCTCATCGCAGAGGCTGACCGTGATCTCATCCGCCTCCCGGTGTACCATCGGCACGATCACATCGTGAAGCCTGGCCTGTCTGCGATACTCTACGCGCAAAAGTGACGGTTCAAATCCTTCCGGCAGATATTCGTCCGCCATCCCGATATATTTGCTGTTGTTCACATGATGATTCGTATCCAGATGATGGCGGCCAATGACAAAGGCATCCCTGCGCACACAGTCCTTCGGCATCTGGATCTTGCGCGGGTAATCGCCCATTTCAAGGGGCTGCTCCATCTGGTAATGCGAAATGATCTCCCCCGGCACCTTTGCCGGCTTCCCGGTCTGCATATCCATAAGTGCCCAGACGCTGTTCGCTTTCACAAGATACGCTCCGTCCTCATCCAGAAGCGTAAAATTCCTGTAACCATAAAACGCCTTGAACGCATACGGCCAGGTCTGTGCCGCGATCTTCTCCCCAAGCGCCGGCCGGCGGGCGATCTCCATCTGCCAGGAAAGCACCATCCACGCGAGGCCCTGTTCCTGCAGCAGGTCAAGCCCATTGCCGCACTCCTCCGACTGAAACGTCGAACAGTCCTGAAAATAATCGGTAACCGCAGCGAGCGTCAGCTTCCGGTCAAGACCCATCTCACTGTAGCGCACTCTGCTTTCAAATTGATATGGCATAGCGTTCCTCCGGTATTGTTTTTTGCCGGCCCCGTGAATCCTCCGTTCTGCCGGGGCGCGGGCTTTCGCCCTCTATTTTACATCCTCTGCACTTTGAAAAGCAATACCGGTTTTCTGCATCTCCCTGATCCGCGCGGAAATTCCTGAATCGTTTTCTTACAGTCTCAGCAGCTAGTGCTTCGGCCTGATCCGCGCGGAAATTCCCTGCCACACCGGGTCAGACTGCAGTTCTCTCGCCGACAGCTCTCTTTCCGCCTTCCCCATTTCATCAATATAGGCGTCAAACAGCTGCGGATATTCCGAGATCAGTCTCTCATACTGTGTACGCGCTCCGGCCTTTACACACTTCTCAACACAACTGTTAAACACATCCTGTGTCATCGGAATCAGACCGTCTATCGCTTTCAGCTGTTTCTGTGACATCTGCACCGTCACCCTCAGAAATTCCTCCAGTTTCTGTGTCTTTGTCGGATGCATCACCTGCTTTTTTTTGCTCACTTTGTTTTTCTCCCCCGCCGCTATCATTTTCTTTCACTATTATAGATACATTTTTCAGTATGTTCAATCCCAAATCTGCCGTTGATAATAAGAACAAATACTGAAATAGCATTCATGGCAGTTTTCTGCCGGACTTTAGTGCCTGCTAATCATTTATACTAAGGAGAAAAACATTGATCAGCTATGAAGCTCTGTGGGATACGATGGAACAGCGTGGAATTACTACTTATACCCTCATCAATAAATATGGGATCAATCCCCGGACGATCAACAATCTGCGTCACAACAAAAGTATCACAATGTTTACACTGGAACGTCTCTGCTCGATTCTGGAGTGCGACCCCAACGAAGTAATTGGATTTAAGAAAGACGACATGGAATAAAACCGCGCAATGCATCTTAATTCCATAATGACGTGGGTCTCCGCAAAGTCTCTCGTCTGCAAAATGTGATATTGCAGCCGGTCGTTTCTTTTCCTGCAAAGTACAGCCTTGCACCTTTTCCTGCCGCCTGCGGGCCGCAGTCCCGCGCCTCTTCTTTCCCGCCGCCCGCGAACCGCAGTCCCGCATTTCTTCTTTCCCGTCGCCTGCGAACCGCAGTCCCGCGCCTCTTCTTTCCCGCCGCCTGCGGGATATCATTCTTCTTCCGGAAGGTATGTTTAGATATACATGGAATCTTTCCAGGTCATTTTTTGATATTTTTGATATTTTCTTCAATTTACCGTGGCGGCCCGGCGCAGGGTGTGCTACAATCACACGGACAGCTTTTATTTTTATGCATTTATTCCCGGCATCCGGTGAATAAACTGCAAATGAACAGAAAAAGGAGGAACTTCCATGAGATTCGATATTACGCCTTATACAGACATGGCCCCGGCCCAGGTACGCAGTCTGATCCGGGAGGGAAAGATCGATTTTCCGACCGCCGGCATGTGCCGCGGCTACGCCCAGGCCAACCTGGTCATTCTGCCTCCCGGCTACGCCGAGGATTTTGAAGAATACACCCGCCGCAACCCCTTCCCCTGTCCCGTTCTGGAGATCATCCGTGACACTCCGGAAACTCACGACATGGGGGAGGGCGGAAATATCGTCACAGATATCCCGCGCTACCGGATATACGAAAACGGCGTTTTCACGAAAGAGATCACCGACGCCTCTGAATACTGGAAGGACGGATACACCGGATTCCTGATCGGCTGCTCTTTTTCTTTCGAGGAAGCGCTGATGAAGGCAGGAATTGAAGTAAGACATATCGCCCAGGGACGAAACGTACCCATGTACAAGACCAATATCCAGACGGTCAAGGCCGGCCCGTTCGAGGGGCCCATGGTGTGCTCCATGCGCCCCATGACGCCGGAAAACGCAAAGAAAGCCTACGACATCACCGTAAAGATGCCGAATGTCCACGGAGCCCCTGTCCATATGGGCGATCCCGCCGAGGTCGGCGTGGCTGACGTGATGAAGCCGGATTACGGCGAGGCAGTGGACATTTATCCGGGCGAGATCCCGGTATTCTGGCCCTGCGGCGTCACACCGCAGGCAGCCGTGGAAAACGCGAAGCCTCCCATTGTGATCACACATGCCCCGGGACATATGTTCATCACGGATATCCCAAATGCCTCCCTCAACGATTATCTCGAGGCAAAGAAGCACTCCCGCTGACAGCCGGATGATATCTCAACGCTGATCGCAATGATTACCCTGAGGCAAAAAACTCTCCCGCTGACAGCCGGGCGGCAGTCTCCTGCCTGCTGCCTGTGTTTCATGATCCATAACCGGATCAGAAAATGCAGGCAGCGCACGCCCATGTCTTCGGCAGAAAAAAACTTCGCAGGGAAAATCTTCTCCTTCCTTCACCGGGAGATATCCCGGCGCGCAAAAAAGAGCACCCGTCCAGGTGCTCTCAGGCAGGGCTGCAGGGATTCAAACCTTAAAATGACGGAGTCAGAGTCCGTAAACTGACAGACGAAAAAGCCCGGAATCACGTGGATTCCGGGACATTCGTATGACCTGATTGACCTATGGATTGACCTATGATTCTGAATCAGCCTCTGCTTTGGTGTCACGAGCAGTTTTTTTCTGCAAATATTTGTCAACCATCTCCACGACTTCTTTTGCTGTTTCCACCTGCTCCTTTGCATCATCAACTG
>CANRBX010000008.1 GCA_947628955.1 uncultured Lachnospiraceae bacterium
TATTGACAAGAGCCGGATTTTCCTTATTTTACAAGGAATTCCGGCTCCTTCTAATCACTCAAGTGTCGAAAACGGGATTATAATATAAATCCGCAGAAACCTCAACGGAATCTGCGGATTCGTCTTTCATATAAGTTCTGTCTCGTTATCCTAAAGGACCAGCTTCGCGTCGCTGGTCACGGAATGGACAGTAACTCTGTCTCCGATCGGATATGACTGACACCGTTCCGGCAGGGTCAGCGTGTCGGACGGGATCATCCTGATTTCCGGTTTTCCGACACAAGGCCATCACCATTACCCTGAACCGGTATCCTCTTATTTCCCTGCCGCCCGGTATACGGCCATCGCCGCCGGAACGGCCTCTCCCTTGGATACCTTCACGCCGTTCTGGGACATGACGGCCTCCAGCGCGCCCAGAAGCAGAAGGATGTTGCGCTTCTGGCTTGAATAGCCCATATTGCCGATGCGCAGGATCTTGCCGTCGAGCGGTCCGAAGGAGGTCGCGATTTCGATGCCGAAGTCATTCAGCAGCATGCCGCGGATCGCCTTGCCGTCCGTGCCCTCCGGAATGTTGATCGCCGTCACGACCGGCATCTTGTGCGCGACGTCGCCGAAAATACTCAGCCCCATCGCTTCAAGACCTGCCTGCAGCGCCTGATCGTTCAGCTTGTGCCGCGCAAAGCGTACCTCGAGCGTCTCATCCACGATGCAGCGCAGCGCCTCGTGCACCGCATACTGCATGCTCGTGGCCTCTGTGTGGTGGTTCAGGCGGCGCGGGCTCCAGTAGTCCTCGAGCTGTCCGAGGTCCAGATAGTTGCTGGGGATCCCGGTCAGCTTTCCGGCAATATCGTCGTTCGTGCGGATGCCCTTCTCAACCCGCTTTCTCGCTTTTACAATGTCCTCGATCTGGCTGTTGTATGTGATCAGCGCGGAGCCGGACGGCGCAGAGATACATTTCTGCGTGCCGGAGATGCAGGCGGACAGCTTCCACTCGTCTACCTTCACCTCAGCCCCGCCGAGCGTCGCCACGGAGTCCACGATCAGAAGCGCGCCGTAGCGCTCACAGATCTCGCCGATCTCCGCAAGCGGCTGCATCATCGATGTGGAGGTCTCGCCGTGGATGCAGGCGACCGCCTTGTAGGAATCCTTCTTCAGAGCCTCTTCCACCTCTTCCGGCTCGAACACCGTGCCCCACTCGCGCTCGAGCAGCGTGATGTCCGCGCCGCAGCGCTCAAGGATCTCCGCCAGGAGATAGCCAAACCGCCCGAAGGACGGGATCAGAACCTTGTCGCCCGGGCAGATCGCGCCCGTCAGCACCGTCTCAAGGCCGCCTCTGGAGGTCGTGTCCACCAGGTACGTCTGCTTGTTCTGCGTCTGGAACACGTAGCGCTCCATCTCCATCGTCTCGTTCATCAGCGCCGTAAATTCCGGGTCAAACTGACCGAGAATGTGGGCGCTCATCGCGCGCAGGACGCGCGGGTCTGCCTCTACCGGGCCCGGGGTCATCAGGGTGCGCGGAGATGGGTTGATTTCTTTGAATTTCATACGTCTCATCCTTTCCCTGGCCGGCCCGCCGGAAATCCCCGCTCCCGGCAGCCGGCCTGCATTTAAAGTAAAAACAGCAAAAGAATCCCAAGCCCTTCCGCCTTTGGAATTCTTTTGCTCATATTCTGAATTATAATCAATTCCCGTCCGTTCGTCAAGCGGGCAAATTCTCCCGCTCCGCGATCTTCGCCTCGATCCGGCTTTTTACCAGCGCGGCCAGATCCACGGTCTTCATCCCCGCGTATTCCTCCGGCAGGATCGGTTTCAGAAAATGCACCTCCACCTTCTGCCGCGCGATCGAGCCGGTGTCAAACGCCTTGTAGGAATCCAGCAGCGCCACCGGAACCACCGGGCACTTCGCCTTCATCGCGCTCTTGAAGCTCCCGCCCTTGAAGTCCAGCAGACGGTTGCCGTTTTTGCTGCGCGTGCCTTCCGCAAAAATTATGTAGTTACGGCCTCTGCTGACCTCCTCGGCCACCTGCAGGATCACCCTCATGCCCTGCCTCGGGTCGCTGCGGTCCAGCGCGATCGCACCCAGGCAGGCGAACACCTGCTTCAGAAACGGAATCTCGGCCAGCTCTTTTTTCAGCACCACGGAGACCGGGCGCGTCATCACCTGCAGGATCGCCAGCACGTCGAACATCCCCTGATGGTTCGGATAGAGGATGTAGCCGTCCTGCGCAGGCAGGTTCTCCAGGCCGCTGCACACGATATCCACCCGGCCGCCCCGGATCGCGCGGTTGTCGATCTTTTTGATCAGCGCAAACCGCTCTTCCTCCGTGTATTTCTCCGGGTGGCGCGACATCAGGATCAGCCGTGTCAGCCCGTACGGCACAAACCACAGGTTCATCAGAACCATCCACAAAATCCGTTTCATTCCTCTTCCTCCCTTTTCATGTCCGCGCCGCGCCCGCGCCCGCTCTCTCTGTCCGGCAGACCTGTCCGCCGGCGGGCGCGCAGGCCCCGCGGCGCATGCAAAATATGCGAAGCCGCGCAGGCATGAAATCCCGGCGCATGCAAAATATGCGAAGCCGCACAGGCACAGGATCCCGGCGCACGCAAGATATGCGAGGCCGCACAGGCACGCACGCAAGATACACGTAAGCCTGCACCGGCGTATGATTCACCGGATCCGGTTACAGCAGTTTCCGCAGCTCGGAGAACTCCCGGATCTCATAATCCCGGTGGTCCGGCCGGCCAAATCCGTAGGATGCATACACGAACGGGACGCCGGCCGCCCTTGACGCGTCGCAGTCCCCCTGTGTGTCGCCGACATAGACCGGCGAGCGCAGATGGCTGCGCTCTGCCGCCAGGCGGATGTTTTCGGCCTTTCCCTTCCCGGTATTGCCAAAACACTCCGTGTCCGTGATGTACGGCCCGAGCCCCGTCTTTTCCAGGAACAGCTCGATGTAGCCGGACTGGCAGTTGCTCACGATAAAGAGCGGCACGGTTTCTGACAGCTCCCGGATCGTACGGATCACGCCCGGGTAGCAGATCCTGCACTCGTTCTCTGACAGATCCCGGTGCTCGTACTCGCAGCACAGCTCCATGACCTGTCTCTGCTCCTGCGCCGTCAGCTGCGGCAGAAGCCGCTGCGCGATCACATCCATCGTCAGCCCGAACAGGCCCTTCAGCTGCTCTGCCGTCACGGTCACGCCGCGGTAACCGCACTCCCTGACTGCCCGTGTCCACGAGCCGGCGACGATCCCGGTAGAATCCCACAGGGTGCCGTCCACATCCAGTATCACGCCGTCTATCGTCCTGCCTGTCTGCATATTCTGCCTCCCTCATCACAGAAATGCCGCAGGGCCATCCACCTGGAAGCTCCAGATAAATCCGGCCCTGCAGCATCTTTTACTTTCTGTCTGTTTTGTTGTCCGAAATCAGTATCCATTCACGCTCGTCGCATACAGATCGCCGTTCGGCAGCGTATTGGAATAATCGATCATCGCGGATATATAGAGTCCGTCCTGGAGCCCGTTGTTCGTCGCCACGGAAGCGTCGGTGTAGTTGATCGAGTAGATGTTTCCATCGTCCCCCTGGATCGTGATCGTGTCGTTGCCCGCACTCAGGATCGTACCGCTGACCGGCCCCACATTTGTGTTCTCCTGGCCCGTGCCTCCGCCGCTGCCGTCCCCGCTGCTCCCGGTCTGGCCGGTCTGGTCGGTCTGGTCGGTCTGCTCCGTCCCCGTATAGGTGTTGGTGCTGCTGATGTAGGATTTTGAAACATAGCCGGTTGCGCCGTTTACGCTGACCTTAAACCAGTTGGCCGTCTCGCCGACCACCGTGACAGCCACGCCGCCGCCCAGGCTGGTCACAACCGCGCTCTCCGTCCCCGGCTCCGCGCGGACATTGAGATCCGTCGTCGTGTAGTAATTGTAGCTTGTGCCATAGTCCGTATAGCTGTTCATCTCGGCGTCCACCTTGGTCTCCTCGGAGACCGTCCCGTCGCTCTGCGTCTCTGTCTGCACCGGATTGCTGACAAGGAAGGCCTTGCTGACGTAGCCGGTGTTGCCATTCACGCTGACCTTGAACCACTGGGGCGTCTCGCCGGTCACCGTCACCGCATTGCCGCGGCTGAGCATGCCGAGGATCGCCGCCTCCGTGCTCGGCTGCTGGCGGATGCGGACCTCATCCGACGCATATAAAGTGGCGCTCGACCCGTAATCGGTCAGCGCTGCCATCTCGCTCGCCGCGTCGCCCCCGCTCTGGGACTGGCTCTCTGAGGCCGCCGTCCCCTTGCCGGGTATCACGTTGAAGACACTGCTGCGCAGCACGGTGAAGCTCTCCACAGAGCTCTGCACCACATCGAGCAGCGCCTTGTTGTCGTCGAGCACCGTGCCTGTGACCACATAGGCCTGGTCTGCCGCCAGGATGCCGTAGGTCACAGAATAGGCCCACATGCTTGTCGCGTTGTACTTCACCACATACTCATAGGTGTTGAGCGTCGGTGAAGCATATTTCTCAAACTCCGTGATCTCAAACGCATTCGCGCCCGGGTACTGCTTTGTCTGGCTCTCCTTCAGCTCATCTTCTGATTTTGCCACGGAGATATTCTTCATCTCGGATGCGTTCGCCGCGTGCACGATACTGATCATGGCCGCATTTCCGGACGAGAAGACCCGCATCTCATCCACGTCCTGCTGAACCGTCCATGTGCTGTCCGGAAGCGTGATCCGGATGCTGCGGTCCTGCGATGTATAAGCAACATTTGTCTGCAGCTCCGTCTCAGGCTCTGTGACCGTCTCAGACTCCGTCTGCGGCGGCTGTGTCTCAGTCTCCGTCGGGGCCTCCGTCTGCGGCGGTTCGTCCTCCTTCACCAGACGGTCGCAGCCGGTCATCAGGCCCGCCGGCACAAGTGACACCACAAGAGCCAGGAAAACAATTGCCGCTCTTTTTTTCAACATGTCACACCCTCCATTCTTTTACTCCCTGTTTTACTGCTATGTAATCCTCCTGTCTTCGTTCCCCCTTCCGAAACAAAAACCGGTTACCCAATTCTATGCATACAATAATAACACGCCTCACCGACTTCTGCAAGTCACACACTGATAATTCATAATACAATTGGGTAATATTAATATTTTTGTAATCACTTTTTAATACACTTCAGTCAATTCCGTTCAGCTCCTGATACAGCCGTTTCGCATAGCTGTCCGTCATTCCGCACACATAATCTGTCACCAGAAGAAGCCGCAGATACAGCCGTTCCGTCTCGTTTTTGCCGTCCGCATACGCGTGGTACGCCTGCTTGTAGTTCTCCGAGATCAGCGCCATCAGCTTCTCCTCCACGTCGCTCTGCTTTTCCTCCGTGTCATAGTAAAGCGTGGCCGCAATAAAATGATCCAGATGAAAATTCAGCACCGTGCTGGCCGCGATCTCCAGCCTGAAAATGGGCCCCGAGGTAAACGCGTACCGGTAGGCGGTGTCCTTCAGCAGCCGGATCAGGTTCTTCGCATAGGTAAACTCGAACAGGTCGTTCCGGTAGGTCCCGTCCATGATCTGCCGGTAATTCCCGATAAAACCGTACGCCGCGCAGGTGATCAGGAAGCCCTGTACGCGCACGAGGAAATTCTGCACGGCAAACTCTTCGCAGTCCGCAATGTGGCGCTTTTTCGCCGTCTCATATTTTTCGCGCAGCACCTGCGCCGCGTTGAAATAGTCCTTCTCCCGCAGGGGAGCCCTCTGCTCATACTGCTCCAGCTCATGGAGCAGCTCCGTATACGAGATGCAGCCCTTCTTGAACGCGTCCTCGATGTCCGCCGTGCTGTACGCGATGTCGTCCGCCGCCTCCAGCAGGAAAGTCAGGGGATGGCGCATCCCGGTCGTCCCGGCCTCCGATGCGATCTTCTGGTATAGTTCCTGCTCCGCCAGAAAATAGCCCATCTTCTTCGTCCGGATATCGCCGCTGTGCCGGTTGATCTGCAGGGACGACACCGGATATTTGACGATCGTATTCAAAAGCGCGTAGGTCAGGTTCATCCCGTTCTCATCCACGAGGAAATGAAGCTTCGTAAGCAGGCGCAGCGCCTGGGCGTTGCCCTCAAAATTGTAGAAATCCGCGAGCATCTGGCTGTTCAGAAGCTTCGTCACCGGGCGGCCCTTGTACGTCAGCTTCGGCAGATGTGTCTGAAACCACTCCCTGATCGCCGTCTCCCCGAAATGCCCGAACGGCGGATTGCCGATGTCATGGATCAGCCCGGCGCACTGCAGGATATTGCAGATGTCCTCTTTCTTCTGCAGGTCGAACTGCGGATCCCTGCCGTTCTGGATGATATCCTGGGAGACTGTCTGCCCGAGCGACCTGGCGATCGAGGACACCTCCAGCGAATGGGTCAGCCGCGTGCGGATAAAATCGCTCTTGTCGAGCGGAAAGACCTGCGTCTTGTCCTGCAGCCGCCGCAGCGACGCGCTGCCAATGATGCGGTGGTAATCCTTTTCAAATTCACTTCTCAGATCCCGGCCTGCCGAATGGCGCGTGGAAACCGAGCGCGCGCGGCGCGAAGCCAGAAGCGTATTCCAATCCATACTCATTTCTCCTTTGCAAATATCGTCAATGCCGTGCGAAGCGACGCCGGATCTCCTGCTCCGCGTCCGCGAGGCGCAGATCCAGGTCTTCCTTCCTAAGCGTAAACGTACAGGATGCAGCCTGCTCTTCTGCGGCCCGGCCCTCCGGCGCGCGGCTTCCCTCTTCGCAAGACACATCCTGCCCGCATCCGAGCAGCCTCCGGAACTCCCGGTACTCGTCTATGACCCCCTGCGCATGCGGCACGCAGTAGGCCCCGGCGTCGCTCCCAAGCGCGATCTTCGCCCCGAGCGCAAAGCCGCGGCGGATCCGCTCTCCCTGCCGGTCTGCGAGGCGCCGCAGCGCGCCGTCGTCATACCTGCCGTCCCCGATCATGTCCGTGATCGTCACATACGTCGGCACCCAGACCGCGCGGCTTTCGGCGAGCGCCTGCAGGCATTCCTCATCCATGAAATTGCCGTGCTCGACGGAGTCCACCCCGGCCTCCACGGCATCTTTCACGGCCCGCGCGCCGTTCACATGCGCCATCACGGCCATGCCCTCCTCATGCGCGATGCGGATCATCCAGCGGATTTCCTCCGCGCCCAGCGATTCCTCCGTCAGGGCGCCCTCCCGCCCGAAATCCATGATCCCGGAGAACATGACCTTGATGAAGTCCGCGCCCTCCGCGGCTGCGCGCTTCACGAGCGCATGGTACTCCCGCATATTGTCAAAACCGTACCCGACGATCCCGCCGTAATGGCCGTTTCTGTGGATCGCAAACAGCGGGGTAAGGTACGTGATCCCATACTCCGGCGCAATCCTTTTCGCAAATGCCGACACGCCCAGCGCATCCCCGCCGTCGCGCACAAACGTGATCCCCCGCTCCCGGTACTGCCGAAACTTTTCTCTGATATCCGCTTCCTGCACACCGCCCCGGTGCAGGTTTACCGCCTCCCGGTAATTCCGCCCGTTCATGAACAGGTGCGCATGACACTCTCCAAACATATTTACCGCCTTCCTTTTGTGATTGTCATTATATCTGTTTTCAGCAAAAAAATCCATCAGAATCACATTATTTTTCTGATCGAGCAGGAGGCGGCTTCGCCCCCCTGCTTGTCGCGCGGCCCGGGTGCTGCGGTCAGCAGCTAATTTTCCTGCCCGGGCCTGCGCATCAAAAAAAGTGTGCTCCCACAAAAATATCAGGAAACACACTTTTTCCGTCACCGGGCGCGTTCTGCGGCAAAAAGACACTCTTCACAACTGTGCGCGCCCTTTTGCATGGCGCTGTTATTTATCCTCTTCCGTCTCCGGCCCGGCACTCTCCTTCATGATCTCCCGCAGCACGTTCTCCGTGCGCGCGAAGCCCTCTGTCAGCGGATAGGAATCCGTCCATTGTATTCCTTCCGGATCCGCTTTCCACCAGACGTGCAGGGTTCCCAGATTGCCTTCGTCCATGGGGCGGCAGGGATTCTCCGCCAGATCCTTCTGGTAAGCCTCGATCAGCTTCCTGCTCTGCTTTCTGGAAGGCGTCCAGTAGAGCATCTCGGAGGTCGTTTCCACGTCTTCGTATGCAGACCTGGAGTATTCAATCGCGTCCGTCGCGGATTCCGGTCTGCCCGTCCTCAGCGTTTCCGTCACATCTTCCGCAAGCAGGAGATAGATATCCTCCGCATCCTCCAGCGCCGTATCGTCCCAGGTCAGGATCGGATAAAATTTTCTGCAGTATGACTCATCGCTCAGCAGCTCCTCCATGATCTCCCGGTACAGGGCATAGTCCACGGTATAATTGCGGAAGACCGTCCGCCCGGATTTCAGCCGGTATTCCAGATCCACGGAGATCAGCCGGCTGTCGAAGGCCGCCGTTTTCTGTCCGGCGCTTTCCCGAAACTTCTGTACTCCGTTTTCCGCCAGAGGATAAAGAAGCTCCACATTCTCTGTCTCCAGAAGCGGGAGGATCTCCTTTCGTTCGGAGATGCGCTCTCCGTTTTCATCAAAATATCCGAAATTGCTGTAAGGATTGCGTACGGATATTGCCGCAAGCTCCTCCCGGGCGGGCAGGTAGGTATTGATGCGGGCCGCGTCAAAACGCATCGTCAGGAACACGGCCAGCGCGGCCGCCACAGTCACCGCCATATGCCACTTGTGCGCGAAGATCTGCCGGATATCCCAGCGGTAGATAAATTCCATGATCAGGCACAGCAGCACGCCGAAGAGCACGATAAAGCAGATCTCCCAGGCGGGCGACAGGAGGCTGTCGTGGGAAAACAGTCCCGCCAGCAGCGCGGCCGGAAGCGCAAGCAGGAACTTGATCAGGCCCTCCGTCCAGGAGAATGCAAGAGCGTTCCCCGCGGCCTCTGTCTTCCGCACACGGCAGAGCGCAAGCGAGATCAGCACCAGAACGGCGGGCAGGACAAGGAAGAGGCAGACGCTTCCCATGTCAGGCCACATTCCGGTCAGGCCCCTGCGCACGGAATCTCCCTCCGGCCTCCAGGTAAAGATCAGGATCCATGGAGAAGAGTACTCCAGCACGCTCATCCTCCCGACCCACGTATCGCTCAGAAGCAGCGCGGGGAAGAACACATTCACGCACTCCGCGGCGATCAGCCAGACCAGCACTCCGTATCCCGCGAATGTGGCGACCGCCAGCACAGAGGTCAGTATCTTTCCGGTCAGCATCACCGCCACGATCGCCGCCGCATAGCTGGTCAGAAAGAACAGGATCCCCTGCACGAAGGCCGCGGCCATCTCCTGAAGGACCGTCGCGTTCATCAATCCGTAGACCGCCCCGACGACGGCGGACAGGATCTGGCTCGCCAGGTATGCCGCCGCAAACGTCATGGTCCCGGCGGTGAATTTCACAAAAAACAGCATTTCCCGCCTTATCGCCAGACTGCCGTAAAAGTCCAGCTTCTCCTGCGAGTGCAGATATTCAAACACACAGAGCGCGCACACGATCCCAAATCCGATGATCAGTATGATATCGGTCTCTTTTCTGAAACCGACAGAGCTGTACAGGATCTGTTCCGGCGTGGTTCCCGTCATCCCGTTTTGGGCCATGGCCAGGCTGATCAGCAGGCGGAACGGGATCAGCAGCCCGAACGCCAGAAACTGCACGGCGGTCAGCCAGCCGAGCCTCTTCCACTCATTGTGCGTCAGCTTAAAAAAAGAGATTCTTGATGTCATATCCGGCCACCTCCGTTTCACTGATAAAGATCTCTTCCAGCGTCAGCGGAAGCACCTCGAAGAACAGCGGCTCCTGTTCCTGTATTGCCGCCGTCACTTCCTCATAACTTCCGCGCACGACCATTGTCAGCAGGGAGCCGCGCTTTTCGTGCTGCAGCACACTCAGCCGCGCAAGCAGCCTTTCCTCGCGCTCCGGTTCGCCGATCACGCACTGGATCTTGTGGATGCCCAGCTTCATCTCGTCGAGATCCCTCGCGAAGAGGATCCCGCCCTTGTGGAGCAGGCCGACGTGGTCGCAGATATCCTCGATCTCGCGCAGGCTGTGCGAGGCGATCACCGGCGTGAACGGGCGGCTCAGCAGCTCCGCGGCAAACAGGCCCTTGACCACCTGCCGCACGACCGGATCCAGCCCGTCAAAGGTCTCGTCGCAGAACAGGTATTTCGTGTTCGCACAGATGCCGAGCAGCACAGACACCTGTTTTCTCATGCCCTTTGAAAAGGTGGAGAGCCTGCGCTTCGTCTCCAGCTCCAGCTTCCCGGCCAGATCGTCAAATCGCGCCCGGTCGAAATCCGGGTACACAAGAGCGTAATAGTCGCGCATCGACGCGGCTGTCGCGTTCGGGAAAAACCAGGCCGTGTCTGGCAGAAAGCAGATCTGCTCCTTGGCCTGCGGATTCTCCCAGACCGGCATCCCGTCGACACGCACGCCTCCGCTCTCCGGCTTCAGCACCCCGGCGGCCACGCGCAGCAGCGTGCTCTTGCCCGCGCCGTTCGTCCCGACCAGCCCGAAGATGCTGCCCTCCCCGATCTGCGCGTCAACATGGTTCAGCGCCGTCACGGCCCCGAACCGTTTCGTTACATCCTCAATCCTTATCATATCAGGTACTCCTCCTCTCCCTGCCCGGTCGTCCGTCCCTTATGCCGGGCGCCCGAAAATCTCCGCATGATCCGGCCCCGTCACTGCCCGCGTTCCTGCCGCCCGGCGGCTTCCCGCTCATCCTGATAGTACAGCCGTACCCGTTCCGTAAAATCCTCGCAGCCGATCCCGAGCTCCCTGGCGCGTTCCGTCAGCTCCTTCAGTGAGCGGAACACACTCTCCTGCTTCTTCAGCTTCAGCTCCGCGTTCCCCGACACAAAATTCCCCCGGCCCTTCACCGGATAAATATACCCCTCCTGCTCCAGCGCGCTGTACGCCTTCTGGATCGTGTTGGGATTGATCGAGAGCTCCGTCGCAAGGGAACGCACAGAGGGCATCTGGCTGTCCGGCTCCAGCACGCCGCTCACGATCAGTGTCTGGAAACGCTCCACGATCTGCTCGTATATGGGCTTCCGGTTCTGTAAATCAATCCCGATCATTTTTCCCCCGCCTTTCCAACCGTGTATTCTCCTGCATGATCCTGCTCTTCTTTCCTGCTTACTAAGTGTACTATGAATGTTAGTACACTTAGTGTATAGCACAGCTTCCGAAATTTGTCAAGGCCCATAAACAAAAATGGGCAGGCGGCCGGTTAAAATGCCCGCTCAAAAGTCCTGCCCGGCGGCGCAGAAAAAGCCGCCGTAAGTAACCGCCGGGCGGCGCAGAAAAAAAGCCGCCGCAGAATATCCGCTGTGCGGATTCCTGCGGCAGCCCTGCATTTTGAATCACTTTCTTACGGCCTCAGCAACAGGTGCTTCGGCCTGATCTGAACAGTAACCTGCATGCCTTTCCTGTTCTGTTTTATGCTGTAAACAGGTTTCTGTTCACATAGCCAACGGTTCCGTTGTAGTCTACCTTATACCAGCGGTCGGTGCTGCCGAGCGCCGTCACGCTCGTGCCGGACGCCACCACGGCGATGATGTCGCCGTCCTGCGACGGCACCTGGCGGAGATTTGCTCCGGCTGTCGCCTGCAGCGCATAGGCCTCAGCAAAAGGCTCCACCCCGTACTGCGCGTCCACATCGGTGGTTGCGGCGGGATCCGCGGCTACAGGCGCTGTCTCGCCCGTGGTGCCCGGGTCTGCAGGCGCTGTCTCACCCGTGGTACCCGGGTCTGCAGGCGCTGTCTCACCCGTGGTGCCCGGATCTGCAGCAGCGGCATTGGCAATCGCCTCTGCGTCTGCGGCCTGCGAGCGCTCTTCCTCGGTCTTCGGGGCTACCTCGCTGTCCGAGACAAACTGCTTCGACACGTAGCCGTTCTGCTCGTAATCATCGACGTCCACGACATACCAGTTCGGTGTCTCGCCGACTGCGATGATGCTCTCGCCCTGGTCGAAGCTGTCGAAGATCTCGCTTCCCTCGTCCGTTCCCGGGGACGTGCGGACATTGATATCGTCCGCTGCGTAGATCGTGCGGTACGTGTCAAACTGTACCTCCTGCGCCTTCTCTTCCTCTGCCGTCAGCACTCTCGGCTCCGTCTGAGGCTCTGTGGGCGGCTCTGTCGGAGGTTCTGTCGGCGGCTCCGTGGGCGGCTCTGTCGGAGGCTGTGTCGGCGGCTCCGTGGGCGGCTCTGTCGGAGGCTGCGTAGGCGGCTCTGTCACCTTCTCCGTCTCCGGCTCCTTCTTCAGCTTATCGCAACCTGTCGCCAGCAGCGCCGTCGAGCACGCCAACAGCATTACCAGCAGCAGTTTACTTTGTTTTTTCATCATAGCATCTACCCTCCATATCCTTATTTCTTTACCAAAACTCCCGGTTCTGTATCATGGGAAAATAATACCACGCAATTTTTAAAATAGCAAGGCAAATCAAAAAATTTAGAGATTTCTTAATTCTTTTGTTACATTGATTTACGTTCTGCGATCTCGGCCATCTTCGCCGCATTCAGCCTCGTGTCCCCGTGCACGCGGCTGTAGGAGAGATAGCCGTTCATGCGGTCGATCTTTGTCAGATTGCGCGAACCGCACTTCGGGCAGACGTCCATCTCAAGCTCCTGATGGCCGCAGTCGTCGCAGTAGGCCAGCGAGAGGTTGACGCCCTCATAGAACCCAAGCTTCATCGCACGCCGGATCAGGCTGCGGATCGCCTCGATATTGTAATCGACCGGATAGCGCACATACTGGATCTTCCCGCCGTTGCAGAGCTCCCAGAATCTCCCCTCAAGATCCTGCTTCTCGATCGGCGTGATGTCCTCCGTCACATGGCAGTGGAAGCTGTTGCTCACATACGGCCGGTCGGAGACGTTCTCGATGATGCCGTATTTCTTGCGGAACTGCTCGATCTGAAGCCCGCAGAGGCTCTCCGCCGGCGTGCCGTAGATCGCGTACAGCCAGCCGTCCTCCTCCTTGAACTGCGTCACCTTCTCATTGATGTGCTTCAGCACCTCGAGCGCGAACTCTCCGTCCTGCGCGATCGACTTGCCGTTGTAGAGCTCCTGCAGCTCATTCAGCGCCGTGATCCCGAACGACGAGGTCATCGGCTTCAGAAGCGGCTTGATCTTTTCGCCCGGCTTCAGATGCCCACCGTAGAAGCCGCCCTCGCAGTAGCCAAGCGGGTTCGTGGACGCGCGCATCTCTCCCAGGTACTCGTACGTGCGGATATGGAGCCTGCGGATCATCTCCAGGTACTCGTCGAGCACCTCATAGAAATCCCGGCTCTCCGCCCTGGACTTCGCCAGGATCATCGGCAGATGCAGGCTGACCGCTCCGACATTGAAGCGCCCCACAAACACCGGCACGTCGTTCTCGTCCGCCGGCTTCATGCCGCCGCGCTCATACCACGGGCTTAAGAAGGCCCGGCAGCCCATCGGGCTGATGACCTTTCCGTATTTTTTGTACATGCTCGCGATATAGCCCTCTCCGGTCAGCGAGAGCCAGTCCGGATACATGGTCTTCGCCGAGCACTGGACGCCCTTCTCAAACACGTCCTCGCACACGCCGCCGGGGCCGTGCAGATTTTCGTCGTACAGGAACACGATCTTCGGGAAGAGCACCGGCTTCTTGTTTCCCTTCTTGCCCTGCCCTCCTTTGTGCACCTCGAGCAGGGAGATGGAGATCATCTTCTCGAACTCACTCGTGCCGAGACCGAGCGTCACCGTCACGAACGGATAGTCGCCGCGCGAGGAGCCGACCGTATTCAGCTTGTATTCGATGCCCTGCCAGCCCTGGTCGCAGTCCCTCTTGACCTTGTCCTGCGCGTAGCGCTCGGCGGTCTCCTGCGCGTGCTCCCAGGAGGGATCGGCGTATTTCATAAATTCTTCTTTATATTTTTTGTAGCTCTTCTCCGCGTACGGGGCCAGGATCTTATCCACCTCCGGCACCGTAAAGCCGCCGTACTGCTGGGCCGCCGTGCTCAGAATGATGTCGCCCATGACGTCAAACGCCGTGTCCAGCGTCTTCGGCTCGTTGTACCAGACATTGCCCATCTCGAAGCCGTCCTTCAGCACGGCCCCGACGTCGAACAGGCAGCAGTTCATCGTGTCGAGGCGCGCGGACTGGTCGTGAATGTAGATGTATCCGTCCTTGCAGGCCTGCAGCTCGTCGCGGGTCATGAAAAACTTGCGGTACAGCTCCTTGTTCAGCTCGTTGAAGATCAGGCTGCGCTTCGTCGCCACAAGCGCGCTGTCCGTGTTCGCATTGCTCTTGTCTCCGATGTAGCGGATGGACTGGCTCTTCGTGTAAACGTCGTCCATCATATGGATAAAGTCCAGCTTGTAATTGCGGTAATCCCGGTAGCTCTTGGCCACGGCCGGGTTCACCGCCTCAAGCGCGCCTTCTACGATATTATGCATTTCCTGGATCGTGATGCCCTCTTTTTTCAGGGATTTCGCCTTGTCGCGCGCGAAATCGCACAGGAACTGCAGCTCCTCGTCCGTAAACTTGTAGAGGATGCGCGTCGCAGACTTGTTGACCGCGACAATGATCTTCTGGACATTAAATTCCTCATGGGTTCCGTCTTTCTTTATTACATACATGCCTTTACTCCTTTTGCACTACATATAGTGCCTTTGTTCGATTACAGAAACTATATATAGTTCAAAGTATACTCCACATATTTTTATTTGTAAAGAGGGGTCTTACTCATTTACTTCCTGACGCATTTACTTCCTGAGTCACTTTCTTACAGTCTCAGCAGCAAATGCTTCGGCCTGGTCTGAACAATCACTTTACTTCCGTGCAGGATCCAGGATGACCGTCGTCGAGAAAAAGTCCCGGAAATTGTCCGGATAGTTCTCAAGCACATACCCGGTGATCGTGCGCCTCGTCTGGCGCAGGTAGGTCGGGTTCACCTCCGTGTGGTCGCCTTCCGACCACAGGCTGACCAGATAATGGAACCCCTGGTTCGTCAGAAGGGCCCCCTTCTCTGTCGAATAATCCACCTCGGAGCCGTACGGATAGAGCAGCGTATCGCTTTCCCCGATCACATTTCCAACCGTGTCCTGCCACTGGACAATGTCCTCCCGCAGGCTCTCATAGGACATATCGCCCATTTTCTGGTAGCTGTAGCCCTGCGCCGCAAAGGTCCAGCCGTCCTCGCGCAGCCTGTCCGCGATCGCCCTCACCGTCTGCCGGTTTTCCTCGTAGTCCTGACCGCCGTCCTCACCAATCTGGTATCCGAACACACCGTTGGAGCCTGAAAGGGCAATGATCCCGCGCGCATCCCGGAAGGAGAAGTCCGGGTGCTCCTGAATAAATTCCTCCAGCACCGGCACCACGTCGTACGCGCCGATCAGGTCGTGGCCGCCCTCGTCCGTATAGACCGCGCCCGCCTTTCCCTCCTTGTCGAGCGCCAGCCGCGTCGCAACGCCGTCCCCGTTTCGCACCGATCCGTAATTCAGATTCTCTATCGAGAGAATGAGGGGCTTCTTTCCCTCCGGAAGCACAGGCTTTCTGGCAGTCATCGTCATCTCGCCGACGCCATCTGTGGTCTCGTCCGCAAGGCTGTGGATATCGATCAGGATATAGCCGTTGAGATAGAGCGCATCCAGGATATTCCGGAACTCGGTCAGCGTGATCATGTTCTGGCGGTATGTGCTGGAGTATTCGTCGCCGTCAAACGCGCGCTCCGTGTCCGTCACGAGGTTCGTAAAGCACAGATGCCCGATCGCGCCGTCATATTCATACATGCTGTTCTGCAGCCTCTGGTAATCGGCGATCGCCGCCTCGGCGCGCTCGTCCCCCTGCAGCTCGTCCGTGTCCTGCAGAAGCGTGACCGCCTCTTCGTACCGGTAGGAAAGCGCCAGATCCGCGGCGCTCGCAAGCGCGTCCTCCTGCCGTTTTTCAAGCGCGGCCTCGGATTCCTTCCGCTCCCGCTCCGCTTTCATCTTCGGAGTCTCCACAGGCTCATTGTTCTCATACTGCCCCAGCGTCCCGATGCACTCCGCGATCTGGTAATTGCGCACGCTCTTTGTACAGCCGCTCAGTGCCAGCGCGGCCAGCGCCGCCCAGACGGCCAGGACTGCTTTTCTGCTCTTCAACATAGTCTTCCCCTTTTCTGCCTTCTCAAAACCAATCCGGAAAGTATTTCGTCCCTGTTTTTTTCAGTATACTATAAACGGCTTATAATTTCACCCCTTTTTCTCATCTTTTTGGCGGCATATCTCCCGGGGAATTTCTGCCGAAAGCGAAAGGCGCCCCTGAACGGAACGCCCTCTTCTATTGCCGGAAAGCCGGCATGACCCTCATAGAGCGGAGATTGCTCAAGCACTGCGATATCGCAGAAACAGCACGGAGGGACAGTCTCTCCGTGCCATTTCTGCAAAAACCGCAGGTCATACCCGGCCTCACTTTTTGAATGGCTTCACAGACGGAACCGCGGCATCATGCCAGCAGGTCCCGGAGCATCTGATTGACTGCCCCCGGGTTTGCCTTGCCCTTCATCGCCTTCATGGTCTGGCCGACGAGGAAGCCGAGCGCCTTCTCCTTGCCGCCCTTATAATCGGCGACGGACTGCGGATTGGCCGCAAGGATTTCCTCCACGATGCGTCTCAGTTCGCCTTCGTCGTTGACTGTCTTCAGGCCGTGCTCTTCGACATACCGCTCCGGGTCGGCGTTATCGTAGAAGATCCTCTCAAAGACCTCCTTGGCCACGGTCTGGTTGATCGTCCCCGCCTCCACGAGTTCGATCAGCTTCGCAAGATGCGCCGGCGAGAAGCCGAGCGCGTCCGGCTCCTGGTTCTCTTCCTTGAGCAGGCGCAGCGTCTCGCCCATCAGCCAGTTCGACACCTTTTTCGGCCTGCCGCAGAGCGCGGTCGTCTCCTCGAAAATATCCGCCATGCGCTTATACTCTGTCAGAATGCCCGCGTCGTAGTCCGGGATATCAAACTCCCGCTTATAGCGCGCAAGCTTCTCGGTGCGCAGCTCCGGCTGGCGGTCGCGCACCGCCTGCAGCCATTCGTCGCTGATGACGACCGGCACGAGATCCGGATCCGGAAAATAGCGGTAATCGTGCGCATCCTCCTTGGAGCGCATCGGATAGGAATATTCCTTGTTGTCGTCCCAGCGGCGCGTCTCCTGGATCACCGGCTTTCCCTCCTCAAGGAGCTCGATCTGCCTGGCCCTCTCGCCCTCGATCGCCCGCGCGATCGCCTTGAAGGAATTCAGGTTTTTCATCTCGGTGCGCGTCCCGAGCTTCTCTGAGCCGAGCTCGCGGACCGAGAGATTCACATCCGCGCGCATCGAGCCCTCCTGCAGCTTACAGTCAGACGCCCCGAGGTACTGCACGATCAGGCGCAGCTTTTCCAGGTAGGCGATAACTTCCTCCGCGCTGCGCATGTCCGGCTCAGACACGATCTCGATCAGAGGCACG
The DNA here is from genome assembly GCA_947628955.1 of uncultured Lachnospiraceae bacterium. Classification (GTDB taxonomy): domain Bacteria; phylum Bacillota; class Clostridia; order Lachnospirales; family Lachnospiraceae; genus Choladousia. The sequence goes on from CANRBX010000008.1 coordinate 17,455, forward strand.
CCGCTGCGGTTGTAATCGACCAGCGAGCAGTCCTCCCACTCATCGTGGATCAGCTTGCCGGCATCCTCCTCCATGTGGATCTCATGGATGCCGACCACCTTTTTCCCGGCGGCAGTCTCGATCTCGATCCCCCCGTCGTGGCAGATCGGCAGATAGAGCTGCGAGATCTGATAATTCTGCGGATTGTCCGGATAGAAGTAGTTTTTTCGGTCAAATTTGCAGTACTGGTGGATCTGGCAGTTTGTCGCGAGGCCGACTGCCATCGCATATTCCACCACCTGCCGGTTCAGGACCGGAAGCGATCCCGGCATTCCGGTGCAGACCGGACAGGTGTGGGTATTCGGCGCCCCGCCGAACGCAGTGGAGCAGCCGCAGAAGATCTTTGTCTTCGTCGCAAGCTCTACATGGACCTCAAGTCCTATGACTGTCTCATACTGTCTCGTCATCTCAGTCCGCCTCCTTCGCTGCTGTTCCTGCCGTCTGCAGATTTTCTGACTGCGCGCTGCGGTTCTGCGCCTCTGCGCATGTCTCTGACACGCCGCCAACCGACGCTCCATATGCCTCCCGCGCGCTGCCGCCCGACGCTTCGTATGTCTTTTGCGCACTGCCGCCCTGCGTGCTCCCTCGTTCCCCCGCTGCGCGCTCTGCAGGCTTCGGCGCCTCCCAGGGCCCTCTCGCCTGCTCGTACGCGTAGGCCGCGCGGATCAGGTTCTTCTCCTTAAAGCAGTCCCCGATCATCTGCACGCCGACCGGCAGCCCTGCGCTGTCCGTGCACACCGGCACGGAGATGCCGGGCAGCCCGGCCAGATTGACAGAGATCGTATAAATGTCGCCGAGGTACATCTTCAGCGGATCGCTCAGCGATGCCCCGAGCTTCGGCGCGGTCGTCGGGGAAGCCGGCGCAAGGATCACGTCATATTTCTCAAACGCGCGGTCGAAGGACTGTTTGATCAGCGCTTTCGTGCGCAGCGCCTTCAGATAATACGCGTCATAATAACCGGAGCTCAGGACAAAGGAACCGAGCATGATCCTGCGCTTTACTTCCTCTCCGAAGCCCTCGGAGCGGCTCTTCTTGTACATGTTGTGCAGTCCCTCATACTCCTTCGCGCGGTAGCCGTACTTCACACCGTCAAACCGCGCCAGGTTCGAGCTGGCCTCCGCGGACGCGATCACGTAGTACGCCGGGATCGCATATTCCACCAGGCTCAGGTCAAATTCCTCCACGGCGGCGCCCTTCCGGCGCAGCACATCCGCCGCGCACAGCACCGCCGCGCGCACCTCATCATCCAGGCCCTCGCCCAGATAATCGGACGGGATCCCGATGCGCATTCCCTTCACGTCATCGACCAGCGCAGACGTAAAGTCGAGATCCGTTCTCCTGATCGAAGTGCTGTCCTTCGCATCGTGCGACGCGATCATCTCCAGGATCGCCGCACAGTCCGAAACGTCCTTCGCGATCGGCCCGATCTGGTCAAGCGACGAGCCGTAGGCGATCAGTCCATAGCGCGACACCGTCCCGTACGTCGGCTTCAGGCCCGTCACCCCGCAGAATGAGGCCGGCTGGCGGATCGATCCGCCCGTGTCGGAGCCAAGCGCATACGGCACCTCGCATGCGGCCACCGCAGCGCACGAGCCTCCTGACGAGCCGCCGGGCACGTGATCCCGGTTCCACGGGTTTCTGGTCGGCCCGAATGCGGACGTCTCCGTCGTGCTTCCCATCGCAAATTCATCCATGTTTGTCTTGCCGAGCACCACTGCTCCCGCCTTCTGCATGTTCAGGACGGCCTCCGCAGAGTAGGTCGGCACAAAATTGTACAGAATCTTCGAGCTGCACGTCGTCTTCAGCCCCTCTGTGCAGATATTGTCCTTCACGGCCGCGGGAACCCCGGCCAGAGGCCCTGAAAGCGTCCCGGCGCTGACCGCCTGCTGTACCTCGTCCGCGCGCGCGAGCGCCCGCTCTGCATCCACCGTCACGAACCCGTTGAGCTCACCGTCCAGTGCCGCGATCCGGTCCAGCCCGGCCTGTACCGCCTCACGGACCGAAATCTCCTTTTTCTTTATTCTTCTGCCCAGCTCCAGGGCAGTCAGTTCCATAATCTGCATTTTTCTCTCCACACTCCATTCCCTGCGTTTCCCGGGAGCGCATCCCCGCAGCATCCGTGCCGTTACATGCTTCCGCCCGGCAGCGCCGGCACCGCGCTTCCCTGATTCACTCCACCGTCCTCGGCACCTTGAAGGATCCGTCCTTCTCTGCCGGGGCGTTCGCCAGAATCTTCTCGCGCTCATCCCCGTTCGTCACAACATCCTCGCGGAACACATTGCTGACCGGGAACACATGCGAAAGCGGCTCCGTACCCGACGTGTCCAGCTCGTTCAGCTTGTCGACATAGTCCAGCATCCGCCCGATGTCCTTTTTCGCCTGCTCCTTCTCCTCCGCCGAGAGCTCCAGCTTCGCCAGAATCCCGACGTATTCAATCGTCTCGTCACTGATAATATTTGCCATCTCTGCCTCCATTCTGCAGTCCCGTCCTGACCGCCCGCCGCGGTGCAGAAACATGGTCTCCTGCCGGTCATATAAAAATGTGTTCTGTTCCCTGCCGGCATTCAAAAGCTGCGGATGCTCCGCTCCGGCAGGGGCCGGGCTTCGCACCGTGGCTGGCGGCTCCCGATCCCGGCGGCATCCTGCTGCGGCCCGGGTCTGGCGCCGTGGCTGGCGGCTCCTGATCCCGGCGGTATCCTGCTGCGGCCCGGGTCTGGCACCGTGGCTGGCGGCTCCTGATCCCGGCGGCATCCTGCTACGGCTCGAGTCTCGACAGATCCCGCGGGAACAACGTGGTTTCCCTCACATTATCCTCCCCGACCAGCTTCATTGTCAGGCGCTCCAGGCCGATCCCCAGGCCGCCGTGCTTCGGCATTCCGTACTTGAAGGTATCCAGATACTGATCCATGCCCTCCTCCGACATTCCGCGCGCCGCAATCTTCCGGCGCAGCATCTGGTAATCGTGGATACGCTGGCCGCCGGTCGTGATCTCCAGTCCGTGGAACAGCAGGTCAAAGCTCAGCGTGAACTTCGGATCCTCCGGATCGTCCATCGCGTAGAACGGGCGCTTTTTCGACGGATAATGCGTCACAAACACAAAGTCTGCATTGTACTCTTCCTTAAAGTATCTCCCGATCAGCGACTCTTCCTCCGGCTCCAGATCGTAGGGATTGCGGATCGGACGGCTGTATTTCTCAGATACGAGCTCCTTGGCACGGTCGAAGCGCACAACCGGGATCCGCTCTGTATCCGGCAGTGTGACATTCAGGATCCGCAGCTCGTCCGCGTACTCCTTCGCCAGAAGCTTCATCGTGTACTGAAGAAATCCGGTCTCCATCTCCATGATGTCGGTGTAGCTGTCAATATATCCCATCTCAAAATCGAGGCTCGTGTACTCGTTCAGGTGGCGCTTCGTGTTGTGCTTTTCCGCGCGGAACACGGGAGCCGTCTCAAACACGCGGTCGAACACGCCGACCATCATCTGCTTGTAAAACTGCGGGCTCTGTGCCAGCACGGCCGGTCGGTGGAAGTAGTCCAGTTTGAAAATATTTGATCCGCCCTCGGCGCCCTTTGCACCGATCTTCGGCGTATGGATCTCCGTGAACTGCTGACTGTACAGGAAATCCCGGAATCCGCGCACGATCCCCTCCTGCAGGCGGAATTTCGCGCGCTCACGCACATTGCGCAGCGTGATGCTGCGGTTGTTCAGCTTCGCCTCCAGAGAAGTGTTCAGCTTCCATTTGCCGATCGGCAGAGGCAGGGAATCATATGGCGTGGTGAGGATCTCCCCTCCGGTCACACGAATCTCGATCCCGTGCGGCGCCCGCCGGTCTTCGATCAGCGTCCCGGCAAGCTCCACCGTCTGTGCCTCGCGGATCCTGTCCGCGGAAAGGCTGGAGACGCCTTCCTCAAATACGCACTGCAGCAGCCCGCCGCGCTTGCGCAGCACGACAAAGACCACATCCCCCATGTCGCGCACCGAGTGCACGGCCCCGTTCACCTTCACCCGGGCGCCGACCCGCTCCGGCTGCAGAAGCTCTTCCAGCTCCAGTGTCTCTTTCTCTCTCACTCCTGATAAAAACTCCATAACTGCTCCTTTCGGTTCCGGGACTCTTTTAAAACGCAAAAAGTCCCGGAACATCATAGTATGATATTCCGGGACGGATACATTGATTCTTTTGTTATCCGCGGTGCCACCCGCTTTGCAGACGCCTTTGTCTGCCTCTCTTTTACACTTAACGCGTGCAACGTACTGCCCTACTGAACAGCACGCCGGATCCCTGCTTTCCAGCCGTCTTCACGGCAGTACGCGCGGCGCACCCTGTTCGAACAGTCGGCTCCGGAGTGTTCCCCGTCGTCTCCTTCCCTCCATCGGCGCTCTCAGTCGGTGACGCCGAATTCCTGTCGAGTTCCAAAGACAGAGTCTCCTTCATCGCTTTTCTGTAACGCAGTAATCCTAGCACAAATTTTTTCGGCTGACAAGGGGTTTTGAAATATTTTTAGCGATTAAATAGGGGGAAACAGTTGCAAAACCCCCCATATTTTGCTATAACGGAAAGGAATTATGATCTGTCACGGAGGAAACTCAAAATGAATCACTTAATCATCCCGGAGGGCTATGTGTCCGCCCTCTCTCTGTATGATACGCAGATTGCGATCAAAACAGTGAAGGATTTTTTTCAGCAGACGCTCGCGTCGCAGCTCAACCTGCTGCGCGTCTCATCCCCTCTGTTCGTCGACCCGGCTTCCGGCCTGAACGATAATCTGAACGGGGTCGAGCGCCCGGTCAAATTCGGCATCAGAGAGCAGAATGAAGCGGAGGCGGAGATCGTCCACTCCCTGGCCAAGTGGAAGCGCTATGCGCTCAAGGAGTACGGCTTTGCGCACGGCGAGGGCCTGTATACCGATATGAACGCCATCCGCCGCGACGAGGACACCGACAACATCCACTCGATCTATGTGGATCAGTGGGACTGGGAAAAGATCATCCGCCGCAGCGAGCGCAATCTTGACACCCTGAAGAAGGTTGTGACGTCCGTCTACAAGGCGCTGAAGAAAACGGAAGTCTATATGTCGATCCAGTACGACTACATCGGTGAAGTGCTGCCGCGGGAGATTTTCTTCATCACCTCGCAGGAGCTGGAAGACAGGTATCCGAAGCTCACGCCGCGGGAGCGCGAATATGAAATCGTCAGAGAAAAGGGCGCCGTCTGCATCATGCAGATCGGAGGCCTGCTCGCCTCCGGGCAGAAGCACGACGGACGTGCCCCGGACTATGACGACTGGGATCTGAACGCGGATATCCTCGTGTACTACCCGGTGCTTGACATTGCCCTGGAGCTCTCCTCCATGGGCATCCGCGTGGACGAGGTCTCCCTGGCCCGTCAGCTGAAGCTTGCCGGCTGCGAAGAGCGGGCGGAGCTTCCCTTCCAGAAGGCGATCCTGGACCGCGAGCTCCCATACACGGTCGGAGGCGGCATCGGCCAGTCGCGCATCTGCATGTTCTACCTGCGCAAGGCGCATATCGGCGAGGTGCAGTGCTCCCTGTGGCCGCCGGAGGTCGTGCAGGAGGCCGCGCGGGGCGGGATACAGCTGCTGTAGCGCATCAAAGCAGCGGCCGGATCTTTTCGGTTTTTTCTGATCCTTCTTTTGTACGCAAACGGATAACTGCCGCAGAACCGCCCCGACGGGCAGCCCTGCGGCAGTCTGTTTTACTCCCGGATGCTCCTTCCGATCCCGAATTCATCATACATCTTCTGGCGGAAATCATCATCTCTGACCGCCCGGCTGAAATCAGGGAGCCTTCCTGCGTCGATCAGCTTCTCGGCCAGCTGACACATTTTTCTTTCGCCCCGTTCTTCTCCTGTTTTTTCTCCTCTTTCCAGAGTCATCTTCTCCCATGCATCATACGTCACGTCCCTTACCTCCATCTTTTCCCAGTTTGCGCGCATAATGACTTCCATTACCGCCCGGCAGGGCGCTTTCTCCTGTTCTTCCTCGTATTTTTTCACCAGAGTCCGGATTTCCTCCCCGGGCCGCAGATCGCTGCGCAGGCTCTGCAGCCAGAAATTTTTCTCTCTCGACAATTCCTTCGTCACGATCATCTGCATCTCAATCGGGTCGCCTGTCAGCTCATAAATCCCGGGCTCGCACAGACGCACCGTGATTCCCCGCACGCGCCGGATGTGCTCCAGCATATGCCGCGGGTAATGATTGCAGACGAAGGTGATCGTAAGCTCCGTCGGATCGATCTCTTCTATCCTGTCAGTCTCTGCCTGAAAAAGACAGGCATAGCCATACACCTTATAGAAATCGTTGACGCTCAGGTAGTCATCGGGCGCCTTGTACTCGAGAATATTGTATGTCCTGAAAATCCGGCCGATATTTTTCTTTATCTTCTGTACTTTCTCCTTTTTGATGATGAGCAGGTCGATCTGCATGGGCTTTTCTCCCAGCAGATGCTCTTCCTCGATCTGCAGTTTGCAGGCTTCCTCTCCAAGCTCAATGCGGAAAGCCGCGCAAAATGCAGGGTGCCACTGAAGCAGTCTCTTTGCCATAGGTTGTCCCTGTTATTATAATACCATCCCTCCCCCTGAAGCAACCGGATTCTTCCTTTGTTCTTCGCATTTTGTCTTTTAGCGTTACATTATATATAATGTGATTCCTATTATATATAATTTCAGTCTGTTTGTAAACTGTTTTCTGCAGAATTTGCAGCCAAAAAGCAGTTTTCTTCAGCGCATCCCGCGCATCTGTGCGCGGAGCGCTTTTTGTACAGCGGAAAGGAACCTCCATGCGTCGGCGCGGCAAAACCGTTCCCGCAAAAAAAGCTGACCCCCGGATCGCTCCGGCAGATCAGCCTTTTCTTTCATTATCCTGTGCTGTTTTAAGGTTACATCTTCCTGATCCGCTCCAGGGCGGCCACCGTGTTCTCGTATGTGCCGAACGCGGTCAGGCGGAAGTAGCCCTCTCCGCTCGGTCCGAAGCCGGAACCCGGCGTGCCGACCACATTTGCATGCTCGAGCAGATAGTCGAAAAATTCCCAGGAGGTCATCTTTCCCGGCGTCTTCAGCCAGATGTACGGCGCATTCACGCCGCCGGACACCGTGTAGCCGGCCGCCGCGAGCCCCTCCTTGATCGTCTTCGCATTGTTCATGTAATAGGCCACCTGTGCCTTCAGCTGTTCTTTTCCCTCCGGAGAGTAGACGGCCTCGCCGGCCCTCTGGACAATGTACGGCGCGCCGTTGTACTTTGTGCCGTGGCGTCTCGCCCAGAGCGAGTGAAGCATGACATCGCCGCATTTCAGATCCTTCGGGATCACTGTATAGCCAAGACGGGTGCCGGTGAAGCCCGCGTTCTTTGAGAAGGACTTCAGCTCGATCGCGCAGGTCCGCGCGCCCTCGCACTCGAAGATCGAATGCGGCACGTCGTCCTCAGAGATATATGCCTCATAGGCCGCATCGTAAATGATCACGGCTCCGACTCTGTTTGCGTAGTCCACCCATTCCTGAAGCTGTGACCTGGTGATCGTGGCCCCGGTGGGATTGTTCGGGAAGCACAGGTAGATCAGATCCGGCGTCTTCTCAGGAAGCTGCGGCGCAAAATTATTTTCTGCGGTGCAGGGCATGTAGATCACATCGCTCCACACCTCCGTCTGCGGATCGTAGGTTCCGGTGCGGCCGGCCATGACGTTCGTGTCCACATAGACCGGGTAAACCGGGTCGCAGACCGCGATCTTATTGTCCACGCTGAAGATCTCCTGGATATTGCCGGAATCGCATTTCGCGCCGTCCGACACAAAGATCTCGTCCGCGGCGATCTCGCAGCCGCGGGCCGCATAGTCATTCTCCGCGATCGCGGTGCGCAGGAATTCGTAGCCGAGATCCGGCGCATAGCCCCTGAATGTCGCGGCGTCGGCCATCTCGTCCACCGCACTGTGCAGCGCGCGGATGATCGCCGGCGCAAGCGGCTGCGTCACATCGCCGATGCCGAGGCGGATCACGGATCTGTCCGGATGCGCCGCCTGAAATTCATTTACCTTCCTGCCGATCGTCGAGAACAGATAGCTCCCCGGCAGCTTCAGATAATTGTCGTTAATCTTGAACATGTCAGCTTCCTCCAAAATCGGTTTATAATAATCTCTCAAAAACTAAGCGGGCATGCCCGCTTTAACTTCCCTTCCGGCAGCATCATGGTACCATCTGTTCCGGGAAATGGCAAGAAAAATTTCAGAGCTGAATCTCCCCGTCGAACACGGTCTCCGCAGGGCCCGTCATGAACACGGTATTCTGCTCCCGGTCCCAGCAGATGTTCAGGTCGCCTCCGCGCAGCTTCACCGTCACATTTTCCTCTGTCCATCCGTTCAGAATGCATGCCACCGCCACGGCGCAGGCGCCCGTACCGCAGGCCCAGGTCTCTCCGGAGCCGCGCTCCCACACGCGCATCTGAACGGTGCCGCGGTCCAGCACCCGGATAAATTCGGTGTTGACGCGGTCCGGGAACGCCGGGTGATGCTCAAAATGCGGCCCGACCGCCTCAATCGCCAGCCCGTCAACGTCGTCCACACAGGTAATGCAGTGCGGATTTCCCATCGATACGCAGGTCACTTTGTAATCTGTCCCGTTCACGCAGAGCGTCTCCCCGATCACACGGCGCGCTCCGTCCTTCTGCGCCTCTGCCCCGCCAAGCTTCGTCACATCCACCGGGATCTTCTCCGCCTCCAGAACCGGGGCCCCCATGTCGACGCGGACCAGAGCCACCTTTCCGTTTTCCACGGTCAGATCCAGCGTCTTGACGCCGCTGCCGGTCGCCACCGTGATCCTGGTTTTGTCCGTAAGGCCGTAATCATAGACATACTTCGCCACGCAGCGGATCCCGTTGCCGCACATTGCCCCGAGCGAGCCGTCCGCATTGTACATCTCCATCTCAAAATCCGCGGTCTCAGACGGTTTGATCAGGATCAGCCCGTCCGAACCGATGCCAAAATGACGGTCGCTGACCCGGACGGCAGCCTCCCGCGGATGCTCAACCGTCTCGCTGAAACAGTTCACATATACGTAATCATTTCCGATCCCATGCATTTTCGTAAACTTCATAATCCCGCAACTTCTCCTTTTCCCCATCATACACGGTATTTTTCTCCGTGTAAAGTGCAGATATCCGGTCTATTCCTCCCGAGAATCATCCGCGTTACTGTTCAGCCCAGGCCGAAGCACTTGCTGCTGAGGCCGTAAGAAAGTGATCCAGGAGGCAGTTTGGGCTTCGCGAAGCGAACTTGCATGCCCAAACTGCTGGTTACTGGTCACTCCTTGACCAGTAACTCCCCCGCCTTTGCCACATAGTAGAGCGGGGCAGAGCTGCGGAAGATCGTATCGGACGAGCCGACCTGGCTGACCACGAGCTTGTGCAGCCCCTCTTCTATCTTGCTTTTCTTCACCCGCAGAAGCTTCGAGGAAAGATATTCCGTGCTGACCTTTTCGTCATCGGCGAAGACCCTGCTCCATTTTGTGAAATTATCCCCGATCATATAGTAATAGCTGTCCGTCTCCATGATCCGGGACAGCACGATATCCTGCGTGCCCATCATCAGATCGGTGGCCGGATACGGATTCCCGCCGTCATAAACGTAATGCTCGCCGTAGAGGATGTCGTACTGCAAAAGCTCCATCCCCTTCTGGTATTCCTCCTCGCTCCCCAGATTTCTCCGGTTCTGATGGTAGGTAAACATGGTTCCCTCGTGGATCCCGAGCCGCCCGGTAATATACGCAAGCAGCTGATACGAGGTCATGTCCGCGTCCTCTTTCTCCATGCCAAAATTGTCCCACGTCGCATACTGCGTCAGGAACAGGCTTCCGGTCTCCATATCCTCATCCGTCAGCCCCATCGTCGGAAGGTGATCCCCGAACATCACCACGAGCGTCTTTTCATCTCTCTGCTCCAGCAGGCTGATCAGCTGCCCGATGAAATCATCTACCTCATGAACCTGATTGACGTAGTATTCCCACGCCCAGCGCATTCCCTCATCCTCCACGCCGGACACGGTGATCTGCGGATCCTCGATCACCTGCTCCTGCGGGTAATCTCCGTGCGACTCAACTGTGATCACATAGAGAAAATCCTGCTGATCCGGCGTGTAATCGAGCGATTTCTCCACCTCGCCGAGCATGATATCGTCCGTCGGCCACGTCCCGAGAGGCGTATAGTCATGGATGTCCATCATCTCTTTGCAGGTGAACGTGTCGAATCCCATCATCGAAAACGCATTTCTCCGGCTGTAAAAATTGCCCCCGTTGTCGTGTACCACATGCGACCCATAGCCGAGCGCACGCAGATCCGAGGCGATGCTCTCGCAGTTCGTCTCCTTGAGGATCGTCTTGTACGGATATTCGCCCAGGCCGAAAAACTGCATTCCCATCCCGGTCAGTATCTCAAACTCCGTGTTGGCCGTCCCGGCGCCGACCACCGGCACCTCGAGATAACCCGAGGAAAAATTTTCGTACAGCTCATGAAAATTCGGGATCGGATCCTCGCTGGTCTCCAGGAAGCGGATCTGGCCCGGATCAACAAAAGATTCCAGAAGAACACAGACAATATTCGGATACTCCTGCCCCGAAGCGTCTTCGTCTTCTGGAATACTGCTCTCTTCTTCCGGAATGTCCGTATGCAGTTTCTGTGACGCGGCCGTCCTTGCCGGAATCTCCCGGATCAGGGAGGGGCCCGGGGCGTCCTCCGTGCCCTGCGCCAAAGCCTCCGCCTCCTGCGCGGTGCCGGCCGCATCCTGCCCGCCGGCCGGTCTCTGTCCTGACGGCGCTTCAGAAGCGGATGCGCCGGGGCCGTCTGCCCTGGCCGATCTTGTCTGCCCGGCCTGCGCCGGATTCTCCCGGTCCTGCCCGCTTTTTGCGAGCACATCCAGTACGGCCTCCTCTGAATAGTCCTCCGGCGTGCTCATTCCCTGATCCAGGACGCTCGCGGAAAAGCTGTAGACAAAACCGTAATCCTTATAGCCCTGCGCCAGGTTTTCAAAATACTCTGTCAGAATGTGATTGCTGACCGCCGCGTTTGTCACCCGCGGCAGCATCATGACCACGGCCGCGATCATAAACAGCCCGAGCGTCCTGTGCAGCTTTCCCTCGAACTTGGGCCCCCGGATCCAGAAGTATATCAGCAGCAGGACGACCACCGCGACTCCGGCGATCACGGCCACCGCCTCCGCCGTGGAAAAGTAATTGCTCTGCATCGTAAACAGATCCCCGACAAGCTTCAGATCCGTGAAGCTGAACGGCGAAACCCTCTTCGCGAGGACGCAGCCATTGACGATCCCGAGAAACAGCCAGAACACGCTGATGATCGCCCTGAGCACCGCTCTTCGCCTTACTATGTACACAAGCAGGAGGGAGGAATACACGATCAGAGAATTGTATAAAAAGACCAGGTTCCGGTCTACCACGAAGCGGCACGCCTCGATAAAAGAATGTCTCGACACCCACTCGATCAGAAAGCAGACCCCGCACGCCAGAAACACATGAAAAAAGAGAGAGTATCTGTTCAGCACCACGGTCAGCTTCCTTCCGCGCTCGCTTCTCTCCCAGTTCTTGAATCTTTGCCTTACCTTAAACATGACTGAATCCCCTTGCCGCCCGGCCTCCCCACGCAGCCGGATCTTTAAAAACAGAATACCTGTAAAATCATTGAAAGATTAATCTATCTCCGGGAAAAAGTCAACCATGTTTAAAAAATTTTAAGGTTTTATTCATTTTTCCAACAGAAAACGATTCTGCAGGCCCGGAAACCTCTGGATTCTTTTCTTAATATATGGTACATTGATTAGGGAGGTTCCGCATCAGGAGGATTTACCGGAAATGAAAAGATTATTTTGTGCCGCGGCGCTTTTTGCCCTGCTCCTGTCCGGCTGCGAAAAACGGCCGGCAGATGTCGCCCCGGCAGAATTGTTCCTGGTCACCGGAGGCGTGACGGCAGACGGCGTGCAGCCCGGCGACGGTCCGGAACAATTTATCAGCGCATACCGCGATTATACGATCCAGGCCGCCTATCATGACCTGGAATCCAGTTACCTTGTCATGGATATAGACAAAATTCCTTACGAAGAGAACATCTCCACGATCATTGCCAACTTTTTTGTCGACGGAAAGCCCGTCTCCGAAGAGGAACTCTGCCGTGAGAACAAGGTGAAGCCGGCGCAGCTCTATGCGCTTCTGAGCTCGCCGTCCTATCTGCGCAGCCACGACGTCATCTACCGCTATCTGCGCTTTGACTGGTCCGGCGGCGTGATCACCGATATCGAGCCCGGTGAACTCAACTACAATGAAACCTATGAGACACCGCGGATCCGCTGAGCGGCCGCGGCAGGAGATTTTTTCTCTCTATTCCCCGGGCCTTCCAGAAGCGCAGTATGTGCGGTCCTTTCGTCCCGCGGCACGGCGCAGAAAGGAGTTTCTTATGGGAAAAAACTATGACGATATCATAAATCTCCCCCATCATGTTTCCCCGCGGCGCCCGCAGATGTCCCGGCACGACCGCGCGGCACAGTTTTCTCCGTTTGCCGCGCTGACCGGCCATGGCGCGGCGATCCGTGAGACTGCCCGCCTGACCGAGAGCCAGAAGGAGCTGGACGCGGACTACGCGGACATCCTGGACCAGAAGATCCGGCAGCTTCGGCAGCACTGCGGCGAAGCCGTGCAGGTTACGGTTCGCTATTTCGAGCCCGACGCCAGGAAATCCGGCGGCGCCTACGTCACGGTGTCCGGCAGGCTGAAGAAAATTGACGAACAGCGCGGCCTGCTCATACTCGGGGACCAGACAGAAATCCCCTTCAGCCGGATCACGGAGCTTGACGGAGACGGACTCTGATGCCAGGGTCAAAAGTCATAAACCACGATGCGCTTGCGCAGAAGTGGTTTTATGACTTAATGACCCGCCCAAACATGAGGAAGAAGTGGGGAAGGGGCCCCATGAATTCCGAATGTTGGGCAGGATTGTGGGAGTGCGTAGCACGAAACAATCCGTATGGCATCATTTGACCTCAACATCATATTCTAAGAGATCAGATCCAGCTCACACTTCCATTTTTCACCTGCATCGTGAATATCTTATCGCGTCTGATCCGGAACGGATAATTCCTCATCTCAACCAGGAACAGATTGTTCCGCGTATGCGCCCTCTGCATGCTGCAGTCGCAGATCTTCCATATGCCCCCGATCTTCACCTCGCACCACCCATGAGGGCTCAGGCTGTTGTATCTGTACGCCGTCACGCCGCCCGCGGAGACGCGGCTGTCAAACCCCAGCACCCGCGCAACGTAAGCCAGGGCAGCGCCGTAGCGGTAGCAGTTTCCGCGCTTGTTGGCAAACATATAAAGCGCATAGGATCTTACGTCCTGCGCGCGTGGATTGTATGAATAAAACCGCTGGTAAGAATATCTGCACAGCGCATTGTAGCAGCTTCGCAGTCTCTGCTCCGGCGACTGATTCGTCTGGGAATGATCCAGCACAAATGTCACCGCACGCCGGATGACGTCGTCTGTCACACGGATCCCGTCGGCATCCACATAGTAACAGCCCGTTTTCTTATCCCCGACAATTTTATTTTTCTGCAGCACTCCTCTGGCGTCGAAATAGTAATACTTTTTCTTAATCCTGTACCAGCCGGTCTGTTTCTCTCCCTTTTTGTAATAATAAGTTTTTTCGTTTTTCGTGACCCAGCCGTTCTTTGTTTTTTTCTTGCTCTCAGACTTAGACTTGTCCTTAGCCTTGTCTTTATCTTTATCTTCGTCTTTCTCTTTGTCCTTGTCTTTGTCTTTTTCCCTGTCTTTTTCCTTGTCCCCATCCCCTGCGCCGGAAACGTCCGCGGTTTCCGCAGAAGCACGCAGCACGCACCGCGCGGACGGCACGCACAGAAGCATGAGCGCCGCGCACAGGAAAAAAATGGTTCTGCCTGATTGTTTTGTTTTCATCTGAACTCTCCTCCTGTTCTCCTGCCGGTCATCCTCCGCCTGCCAGCAGCTGCCGAAGCTTCCCTGGCGGCGGCAGGATCTGCGCCGGTCTTTCTGTCCCCGCCGGCGGATCTGTGTCAATTTTTCCTCCCGCACCGGCGAAACTTTTATCCGTTCTTCTGCACCGGCAAAACTTTTATCCGTTCTTCTGCACCGGCGAAACTTTTATCCGTTCTTCTGCACCGCCGAAACTTTTATCTGTTCTTCTGCACCGGCGAAGCTTTTATCCGTTCTCCCGCACCGCCGGCGGAATGTTCTATGCCTTATGGCCCCCGATCTGTTCGTTGCGCTGCCTTGCAGTGGCCCCTTCCTGCAGGTTCATACCCCTGAGCACCGCGTTTTTGCCGAATTTCTTCTTGATGTCCAGCACCGCCTGCTGCAGCTTTTTTTCTTTCTCAAGGGCCTCTGCTTCCTCGCGCCGCTTCCGCTCCAGCGCCTCATAGTCCGTAAAGAGGTCGAGCTGCTCATTCACAGGGCCCGCCGGGACTGCAGACTCGTCCTCCACGTGGTTCGCCGTCAGATAGACCCGGCGCACCAGAAGACGCCTGTCCATGATGCGGTCAAACAGCTCCAGGACAGCCTTCATGATCAGCCGGGCGGAGGACGTCGGCCGCTCCAGGTTCACTGTGCCGTGCGCATGCTTCGGCACCTTTTTGCCGTAGCGGTTTGTCGTCACCTCGCCGCTGTAATGCCTGCGTATCTCCGGGTTCTCCATGTTCTCGGCGTCGTACCCGATCGTCAGCACGATCTGATCCGTCACAAGCCTTTTATCCACGAGATCCAGCGCCAGCATGTCTGTCATCTCCTGCACAACCAGGCGGGCCCCGTCAAAATCATACGGGCGCATCAGCACCTGCCCGGAGCCAAGGCTGTTTGTCTCCGGCCGGTAAGCCTTGATATCGGCCATGGTGCAGGGCTCCCACCCCCAGGCGTGGTCGATCAGCAGCTCCGCATTGACGCCGAAAAGCTTATAGAGAAGGTCTTCATTGTAATAATCCATCGGCCCGCCCAGAGAGCAGCGCGCGACGTCCCCCATTGTGAAAAGTCCCTGTTCCTCCAGCTTTTTCGCGTACCCGCGGCCGACACGCCAGAAATCCGTGAGCGGCCGGTGGTTCCAGAGCAGTCTGCGGTAGTCCATCTCGTCCAGCTTCGCGATACGCACTCCCCCGGAATCCGCCTCCACATGCTTCGCCACAATATCCATCGCCACCTTGCACAGGTACAGATTGGTTCCGATCCCGGCCGCGGCCGTGATCCCGGTCTCCGCCAGGACGTCCCGGATCATTCTGCGGGTCAGATCCTCCGCAGACAGGCCGTACGTCTGCAGATAGTCTGTCACATCGATCATCACCTCGTCAATCGAATAGACGTGGATGTCCTCCGGGGCGATGTATCTCAGATAAATTTCATAGATCTTTGTGCTGTACTCTACATAAAACGCCATGCGCGGCACAGCGACAATATAGTCAAGCCTCAGTCCCGGATCCTGCCGCAGCTCTGCGTCATTGCAGGAAGCGCCGGAAAACCCCTGCTCCCCCGTCCTTTGCTTTCCCAGCCTCTGCAGGCGCTGCGCGTTCACCTCGCGGACCCGCTGAACCACCTCGAACAGCCGCGCACGGCCGGAGATCCCATACGCCTTCAGCGACGGCGACACCGCGAGGCAGATGGTTTTTTCCGTGCGGGATGCGTCCGCAACCACCAGATTCGTCGTGAGCGGATTCAGCCCGCGCTCCACACACTCGACCGACGCATAGAACGATTTCAGGTCGATTGCAACGTAGGTACGGTTGTCCATTCCACTCACCTCTGTCCTGCCCAGCTGCAGGGGAATCTGTTCCCCTGTCTTTCCTGCCCTCCGGCAGGGAAAGCTTCTGTTTTCTCTGTTCTCCGACGGAAAGATTTCCTGCCTTTTCACCCTCCGGCAGAAAGATTTCCTGTCCTCTCACCCTCCGGCAGGGAAATCCTCTATTTCTCCTGTCCGGCAGAAAAGCTTCCCATTTTCTGCTGCTCCCGCGCCACAAAATACAGCCGCCCGCTGTCCGGGCGGGGCGCATCCTCTGTGAACGCATCAAATACCGCCTCCAGCTTCAGCCCGGCCCGCTCAAGCGCGCCGCAGACCTCCGCAGGCTCGTAAGCGCGCTGGTAGTGCGTCTCCTCATATTTTCCATATAAGCCGTTCTCCTGCCGGATAAACAGCGTCAGGTCATACTCATTGATATGCGTCTTTGCGTCATACCAGTTTTCCCAGATAAAGCTGCATTCATCGCGGTTCTCCGCGATCACCGCATCCCCGAGCTCCCGGTACGTCCGGACCGTATTCAGGTCAAAAATGAACACGCCGCCCGGATCCAGATAATTGCTGACCAGTGAAAATACCCTGACAAGATCCTCCGCATCCGTTACGTAATTCATCGTGTCGCAGACGCTCACGACTGCCCGCACCGTCCCGTACAGCTCAAACTCCCTCATATCCTGGAGCAGATAAAGGATGTCGTGACCGGAAGCCTGCCTTTTCTCCTGCGCGACCTCCAGCATCTCCATCGAGCTGTCCACGCCGATCATGTCATAACCCAGCCCGGCCAGGCGCTCCGTCATCTCCCCGGTCCCGCAGCCAAGCTCCAGCACGAGCCCGTCCGCCGCTCCGTATTTCAGCAGGAGCGCGTGCAGATATTCGCACCACTCATCGTAGGGGATATTGTCCATGAATATATCGTATACACTGGCAAAGCTTTCATAGGATGCCATGGGATCACCGCCTTACTTCTTCAGGTACTGCCGCAGAAAACGGTACAGCGCCTCCATCTCCTCATCCGTGCCGACCGTAATGCGCAGGTAATTGTCGATCCTCGGCTTATCAAAATACCTCACATAGATCCCGGCCGCGCGCAGCGCCCCGAACAGCTCCCTGGCCGGGCAGCTTTCGTGCGTCACAAACAGGAAATTGGCCTGCGAATCCGTGAAGGAGAATCCGAGCTGCGCAAGCTTCCGTTTGGCGTCCTCGCGCGTGTCTCTGATCTTCCGGCACGTCTCAGAAAAATACGCATGATCGCTGACCGCCGCCGCTCCGAGACGGATCGCCGCCTCGTTCATCGTATAGGAATTGTAGGAATATTTCACATCATTCAGGCAGCGGATCAGATCCTCGCAGCCAAACGCGAAGCCGACGCGCATCCCTGCCATGCAGCGCGACTTGGAAAAGGTCTGCACAACCAGCAGGTTCTCATATTTCTCCAGGAGTCCCAGCGCGGAGGCCCCGCCAAAATCAATGTACGCCTCATCCACAATGACGATCACGTCCCGGTTGTGCCGCAGAATCTCTTCTATATCGCTCAGAGGCATCTGCAGGCCGGTCGGCGCATTCGGATTCGGGAAGACGATCCCCCCGTTTTCGCGGAAATAGTCCTCCTTTACAATCTCAAACCTCTCATTTAAGGCCGGGCGCTCGTATGGGATCTGAAACAGTCCGGCCCAGACGTCATAAAACGAGTAGGTGATGTCCGGGAACAGGATCGGCTTCCCGGAATTAAAAAATGTGAGAAAAGCCATCGCCAGCACGTCATCCGAGCCGACGCCCACAAACACCTGCTCCGGGCGCACCCGGTACTCCGCCGCGATCGCGTCTCTCAGCTCCCGGGCCGTCGGGTCCGGATATTTCCGCATCGTCTCCGTCGTCATCCGGCGCAGCGCCTCCGCGACCTTCGGCGACGGCGGATACGGGTTCTCATTCGTATTCAGTTTAATAACATTCTGCTGCTTCGGCTGCTCTCCCGGCGTGTACGGCGTCACCTTCCGGATATTCTTTTCCCACTCCCTCATACAATCCTCTCCTGTCTTCCATGTTTCCTCCGGCGCCGCAGATGAGCGCCGGACGTGCGGCTCACCCGCGGTACAGCTTCGCGTAGATCCCGTTCTTCGCGAGCAACTCCTCGTGCGTGCCCTGTTCCTCGATCCCCTTCGGCGTGAGCACGAGGATCTTCTTCGCATTGCGGATCGTGGTGAGCCGGTGCGCGATCACGAAGGTCGTCCTGCCGTGCGCGAGCGCCTCCATCGACTGCTGCACGATCTTCTCGCTCTCATTGTCGAGCGCGGAGGTCGCCTCGTCAAAGATCAGGATCGGCGGATTTTTCAAAAATACACGCGCGATCGAGAGCCGCTGCTTCTGGCCGCCGGAGAGCTTGACCCCGCGCTGCCCGATATCCGTCAGATAACCGTCCGGCAGCTGCTCGATAAACTCATGCGCATTCGCCATCCGCGCAGCCGCGATCACTTCCTCGTCCGAGGCGTCCGGTCTGCCGTAGCGGATGTTTTCCATGACATTCTCTGCGAACAGGTATACGTCCTGCTGCACGATCCCGATCTGCCTGCGCAGGTCGGCCAGACGGATCCGGCGAATGTCCGTTCCGTCCAGAAGGATCCGCCCGGCGTCCACATCATAGAACCGCGGGATCAGGCTGCACAGCGTCGTCTTGCCGCCGCCTGACGAGCCGACGATCGCCAGATAATCCCCGGGCTTCACGTGCAGGTCGATGTGGCTCAGCACCGTATCCTGATTTTCTTC
This sequence comes from uncultured Lachnospiraceae bacterium, assembly GCA_947628955.1. Lineage (GTDB taxonomy): Bacteria > Bacillota > Clostridia > Lachnospirales > Lachnospiraceae > Choladousia. Next base: position 36,061 of record CANRBX010000008.1, read on the forward strand.
ATATTTAAACGACACATTGTCAAAGCGGATATCGCCCCTGGCCTGCGCAATGCTGACCGCATCCGGCGCATCCGTGATGTCCGGCGCGATCGCCAGGATCTCCAGAAAGCGCTCGTACCCCGTGTAGCCGTTCTGGAACTGCTCGGTGAAATTGATCAGCTTCCTGATCGGCTCGGTAAAGTTGTTGATGTAGAGCAGGAACGTCACGAGATCCGTGACCTCCATATGCCCTCCGGTCATCAGCGCGGCCCCGACGACAAGCACCGCGATCGTCACCAGCGTCGTCAGCGCGCCCAGACCGGAATTGTACCATCCCATGTACCAGTAGCTGCGGCGCTTCGATTCGACAAAGCGCTCGTTGCCCTCACGGAACTTCTCCATTTCTATCGCTTCGTTGCCAAACGATTTGACGGCGCGCACGCCGGAAAGGCTGTCCTCGATCTGGCTGTTGATATCCGCGATCCTCGCGCGGTTCTGCCGGAACGCCCGCTTCATCTTCTTGTTAAAATACATCGCATAGGCCACGATCACCGGCAGGAACGCAAACGCCGTCATCGTCAGGGCCGGGTTGATCTGAAGAAGGATCACAAACGAGCCGATAAATTTGATCAGAGAAATCACCACGTCCTCCGGGCCGTGGTGCAGAAGCTCGCTGATATCAAACAGATCCGATGTGATCCTCGACAGAAGCTGTCCCACCTTCTGGTTGTCGTAGAATGCGAACGACAGCTTCTGGTAATGTCCGAAAATCTCGTTGCGCATATCATGCTCGATCCTGGCGCCCATGATATGCCCGAAATAGGCAATATAGAAATTGCAGAAGCACTCTGCGGCGACCAGGAACGCCATCAGAAGCCCCAGCCGCAGGATGGTCCGCATCGCCTCTTCTCCGGGGAGTGTGATCACATCCGTCGTGACATAGCGGACGATCAGAGGGATCGCCAGCGTGACGCCCGCCCCCAGGATCGCAAAAAACATATCGCTGAAAAACAGCCCCCTGTACGGCCTGTAATATGCCAGCAGCCGTTTCCATTTATGCTCCATTGTGCCCGCGCTCCTTCTTGGGCAGGGCGTTCCGGAGAATCGAAGAGCTGTCCCCGGAAGGCCCTCCCTTTTATCCTCTGTGCCGGTGCCGCAGACCCCGTCCCTACGCCTCGGTCAGGTTCTGCTCCTTCATCACAGAGATGATAGCTTCTACGTACTTTTCACAGAGCTCATCCGTATCCGCCTCTGCCATTACACGGATCACCGGCTCCGTACCGCTCTCACGGACAAGGATCCTTCCGTCCTCCCCGAGCTCCTCTTCTGCCCGGGCGACCGCCGCCTGCACGGCCGCGTTGTCCCTGACCGCCTGCTTATCCGCGACGCGCACATTCTTCAGCACCTGCGGATAGGTCCTCATCTCGGATGCCAGCGTCCCCAGGCTGACCTTCTTCTCCATCATGACCTCCATGACCTTCAGGGAGGTCAGAATGCCGTCGCCCGTCGTCGCATACTGCGAGAAAATGATATGCCCGGACTGCTCTCCGCCGAGACAGTGTCCGTTCTCCACCATGTTCGCATAGACGTACTTGTCGCCGACCGCAGTCTTCTCATAGCGAATCCCGACCTTGTCAAGCGCCTTGTAAAGCCCGAGGTTGGACATGATCGTCGTCACGATCGTGTTATTCGCCAGCTTGTGCTCTTCCTTCAGGTATTTCCCGCAGATATACAGGATCAGGTCGCCGTCGATGATGCGTCCGTTCTCATCCACCGCGATGCAGCGGTCCGCGTCGCCGTCATAGGCAAACCCGACGTCCAGTCCTTTTTCCAGGACAAATTTCTGCAGCTCTTCGATGTGCGTGGAGCCGCAGTTTCTGTTGATGTTCGTGCCGTCCGGCTCATTGTGGATCACATACGTCTTGGCTCCGAGCGCGTCAAACACACTCTTCGCGATCGAGGACGCGCTGCCGTTGGCGCAGTCGATCCCCACTCTTGTATTCTTGAAGGAGCGGGTCGCCATCGCGATCAGATGCCCGATGTAGCGGTTTCTCCCCGCGATGTAGTCCACGGTGCGCCCGATCTTCTCCCCGGTCGCCAGCGGAAGCTCCCCGATCTCACCGTCGATGTAGGCCTCGATCTTTTCTTCGATCTCGGACTCGATCTTCTTGCCGCTGCCGCTGATGATCTTCAGTCCATTGTCGTAATACGGATTGTGGCTCGCAGAGATCATGATCCCGCAGTCAAAATCCTCCGTCCGCACCACAAAGGAAACGCTCGGCGTCGTCGTCACGTGCAGGAGAAACGCATCAGCTCCCGACGCGGTCAGCCCTGCCGCCAGCGCATATTCAAACATGTAGCTGGAACGCCGTGTATCCTTGCCGATCACGATGCGCGCCTTGTAGTCCTGGCCGTAATACCAGCCCAGATAACGCCCTACCTTAAACGCGTGCTCTACCGTCAGGCCCTTGTTTGCCTCACCGCGAAAACCGTCTGTTCCAAAATACTTGCCCATGATCCCACTCCAATCCGGCGTCCGCCCGGACGCCCCTGTTTTCTTTGATTTTTCACAGCGTTTTTATATTCTACCACACTTTCCTGAAAATGTCTTCTCTAATTTTTCCGGACAGGATCGCCGTCTATTGTCAACTATTTTTCATTTTTAGTTGACAATTCGCGCCGTTCAGAATATACTTGTTTTTGCTTTACCAATTTATTTATGGCGCCGCTGAGGATTTTCACCCGGCATCCGGTATACTCTCCATCCTTGAAACCGGTCGGATGAATCTCTCCTGCCGGAGCCGGATCGGAGGTTTTCATGCAAAAGTCAAGATTTTCCGTTACAGATCTGGTCCTGATCGGACTGTGCACCGCCATTATCGCCGTCATGGCACAGATTTCCATCCCGATGCCGCTCGGCGTCCCGGTGACGATGCAGACCTTCGCGGTCACACTGACCGCCATCATCCTGGGCTCCAGAAAAGGGGCCGCCGCTTCCCTGGCCTATCTGCTGCTTGGCGCCGTCGGGGTTCCGGTATTCGCAAACTTCAGCGGCGGCCTGCAGGCGCTGGCAGCTCCGGCCGGCGGTTTCCTGTGGTCCTTTCCGCTGATGGCCTTTCTGATCGGTCTCGGCGCGGAGGGCTTTCACCGCTCCAGAATATTTTTCATCCTCTGCCAGACAGCCGGCATTGTGCTGAATTTCGCGGCGGGCATCCTGTTCTTCTGCCTGATCACCGGCTCCTCCTTCACGGCCGGTTTTTCGGCCTGCGTGCTCCCGTTTATACCGGTCACCGTCATCAAAGCGGTTCTGGCATCCGTCATCGGCCTTCAGATAAAGGAGAGGCTGGCGCATGTGGCGTGGAGCTGAGCATCTGCGCACCGGATCATGACGCGCCGGACCGCGAAGGAGCGGAAGCGATGCGTTTTATGTGGGTATCCAAAATCCTCCCGACATTTTTCCAGAAGTATTCCAGCAGAACAGAGGTCGCCAGGGACATCGCGATCAGTATCAGGAGATCAATCCATACATTTGTGGTCAGGTATACGAGCTTCGTCGCCTCCAGAAAATAGTAGCAGTAAAAGCTGTGGACCAGCCACATATTCGTGCTGTGTCTTCCCAGAAACACAAATACTTTTTTCAGAGGGCGGATCCTGTCAAGCAGCGCCGATACAAACACAACGAATGCCGGCGTGCAGAACAGGTCCGCCCGGTTCTGCAGCACACAGGCCCGGACCAGGAACACTACGGCGCACCCTGCCAGAGACAGAAGTCCCGGAAATGCAGTGCCCCCGAGCTTTTTTTTCAGCATCACGAGCAGATCATATTTTGCAAACACGATCCCGGCGAAAAACAGCAGGGCCGCTCTCTCCGAGAGCGCAAAGAAGTTTCTGTACACAATGTCGTCCTTCAGGGCCTCAAATGCCTCCAGCTTCATCAGTCCCGGAAAGATCCCCAGGGCCAGGACATCCGCCGCCAGGACAAAGAACAGATCTGCCAGAACATTTTTCTGCTTCTCTGTCGCCAGGCAGAAAAGGCAGCCCAGAAACAGCATGCACAGGTAGACGCGGAAAAACCACCATTCTTCGTTAAGGGTGCAGGTATATCCGATAAAATCGCCCGCAACCGCTGTGACCGTATCTTTCATATGAACAATCTCATATCTCGTACAAAGCGCGCTGATGCCATCCCCGCTCCGCTCAAAAAAGAGGAACGCAATGGGGATAAAGATCACAAAAACCTTCCAGTACTGTCTGTACAGCGTCAGCACCGCGTCTGACAGCCGGAATTTCTGTGCCTGCCTGCGCCGGTAAAGGCCGTATCCTCCGAGGAAGAAAAAGACCGGGACGCACAGTCTTGCGCAGAGGGCAAACGTAACCAGCCAGGTGCCGTCCCCGATCCGGTTCAGCACAGAGTCAAAACCGCCGAACCCCGCCGGGAGGCGGTCCGGAAATCCGGCCAGATGGTGAAACAGCATAAGGACAATGGCCGTTCCCTTGATCGCTTTTGTGTCTTCTCTGCTAAACATTTCCCGTCTCCTCCCGTTCACTGCTCTGTCCATCTGGCGGCTCCTTTTTGTGCCTCCACCGCCGTGACCCGCACAGCCGTCCGTCTGCACGGCTTTCTGCATTTACAGTATCAGCTTTTGGCGGAATTAGCAAGAGCGGCCGTCTATTTCAGTCTATACTTTTTTTCAGACATCTGATATAATTTTTTTCATATCAATGTAAGAACAGACAGGATCGGCGAAACATTGCCGGGGAGGGCAGGCACATGGCGGAGGCAGAAAAAATACCCCAGAATACAGACCACACCAATCGAAAAAAGGATATAGATATAAGGAGAGACCGGAGCCTGACCGCCACGGGAATTGTGATCGTCATTATTATTGTGCTTCTGCTCTCCTCCTTCTATCAGATTACTGCCGTTCTGCGGCAGCGCTCCTTAAGCCGTATGGAGGAAGGCGTCAATACTGTGATCAATGAAGTCACATCCAAACTTGAACGCGACAGCCGTATCCTGAACGCTACGGCAAACATCATCTCGCAGGCCGACAACTTCGACAGGGAAGCGACTCAGGCAATCATGGAGATGGTCTCGCCTCTGCTGGAAACGGCAAGCGTCCAGGTGCTTATGCCGGACGACCAGATCCTTTCCCCGAGCGGGAGAGTCACCGATGCCGCGGATATCGAGGATCTCTCCTTTGCGGAGGAAGCCGCGCTCGGGGAACATGTCTCCAACCGCGTATACAGTATTAATACCGGCATTCCCGTTCTGCGGCATTTCGTTCCGATCATCCAGGACGGTAAGACGGCCGCCCTTCTTTACGGTGTCACACGGCTGGATGAGCTGCATCAGAACCTGAATATTGACAATATCTACAATGCCAGCGCCGATGTCTATATCATCGATACAAAGACAGGAGACTTTATCCTCGACACCAAGCATGACACGCTCGGAAACATTTCGGATTTTGTCTCCACCGAGGCCCATCCGCGAAAGACCAGGGGAAAGCAGGACTGGGATGAGTACACAGAGGATCTGATCAGCCTCGGCACCGGTTATGTGATCTTCCGCACACCGGATACCAATGGCTGGGATTACATGTACTATGCACCCGCCGGCATCAATCAGTGGTCCATCGCCGTGGAAGTTCCGGAGAGCGAGGCATTTGCCAGTGTTCATGCCGTTCAGCGCGTCTGCATCCTTCTCGGCATCCTGATGGCCATCGTCATCATCCTGTATTATCTGTGGGTCAGACACAATGCCCGGCAGATCACGGATCTGGCCGTGGAGCAGGCGGTGCTGACGGAAAAGCTGCACAAGGCCGAGGCGGCCGACCGGGCCAAGAGCACGTTTCTCTCCAACATGTCACACGATATCCGCACGCCGATGAACGCCATCATCGGCTTCACGACACTGGCCCAGACCAGCCTCGACAATCCGGAACGCGCGCAGGAGTACCTGAAGAAGATCCTTTCTTCCAGCAATCACCTGCTCTCACTGATCAACGACATCCTTGACATGAGCCGCATTGAGTCCGGCAAGCTGAATATCGAAGAGAAAGAATGCTCCATCTCGGACATTTTCCGGGATATGCGCAACATCATCCAGACTCAGATGCAGTCGAAGCAGCTCAATTTCTTCATGGACACCGTGGATGTCATCGATGAGAATATCTACTGCGACAAGCTGCACCTGAATCAGGTTCTGCTGAATCTGCTCTCCAACGCGATCAAGTTCACTCCCCCGGGAGGCACTGTCGCCCTGACCATCCAGCAGAAGGCCCGGGCGCCCAAGGGCTACGGCTCCTATGAGATCCGCGTCAAGGACACGGGAATCGGCATGAGCGCAGAATTTGCCAGGCACATTTTTGAGCCGTTCGAGAGAGAGCGCAACACCACCGTCAGCGGCATCCAGGGCACCGGGCTCGGCATGGCGATCACCAAAAACATCATTGACACCATGGGCGGCACGATCGAGCTGCACACCGAGCAGGGAAAGGGCACGGAGTTCATCATCTGCCTTGACTTCCGCCTTCAGTCCGAGTCTCAGAAGATAGAGGTGGTTCAGGAGCTGCAGGGAATGCGCGCGCTCGTGGCAGACGACAGCTTTTCCACCTGCGACAGCGTTACCAGGATGCTCCGGCAGATCGGCATGCGCCCCGAATGGGTGCTGCACGGCAAGGAGGCCGTCCTGCACGCCAGGCAGGCATACGAGCTCGGAGACGAGTACCGCGCCTATATCATAGACTGGCTGCTGCCCGATCTGAACGGCCTGGAGGTCGTGCGGCAGATCCGCGCCATCATCGGGGACAGCACGCCCATCATCATCGTGACTGCCTACGACTGGACGCCGTTTGAGGACGAGGGACGCGCGGCCGGAGTGACCGCGTTCTGCAGCAAGCCGATCTTCCTCTCCGAGCTGCGTGACCTTCTGATCGCCTCCACCGGCGAACCCGTCCGTTCACAGCAGACGGCCCCCGTCATACCCGATATCTCCGGATCCCTGCAGGGCACACGCCTGCTGCTGACAGAGGATAACGAGCTGAACCGTGAGATCGCCGAGGCCCTGCTCACAGCCAGCGGCTTCATCGTAGAAAGCGCGGAAGACGGCATTGTCGCCGTAGAAAAAGTAAAGAACTCTGCTCCCGGCTACTACGCCCTTATCCTCATGGACGTCCAGATGCCGCGGATGAACGGCTACGAGGCCACGCGGGCGATCCGTGCGCTGGACGACCCGGCGCTGGCCGGCATCCCGATCATTGCAATGACCGCAAACGCATTCGAGGAAGACCGCCGGCAGGCGCTGGACAGCGGCATGAACGCGCACATCGCAAAGCCGATCGACGTCAAAAAGCTGCTGAATGTCATCACAGGCATCCTGAACAGAGAACCGGATCCCCAGTAAACTTCCCGCCCGCGGGCGGGTCTTCACCATAAAAATTCCATGGAGTGCTTATGAGCGATACATCCTATGATACCTCTTACATCAGGTTAATTGAAGAAATTTCACTGAATGCATGGCCGTCCCACAAGATGGAGCTGTATGACGGATGGCTGATCCGTTTCTCGCACAACTATACGCACCGCACCAACAGCGTGACACAGGTGAGCGCTTCTTTAATCCCTGTGGAGGAGAAGATCGCGTACTGCGAGAAAATCTATGAGAACTATCATACGCCGTCCATCTTCAAGATCAGCCCCCTGATCGACCCCGGTTTTGACCGCCTGCTCGAGCAGAAGGGCTATGAGATCCAGCATACGACACAGGTCATGATCATGGATTTCCATGATTTCAGGCCGAGTCCCGCAATATCCGCAGAGTATGAATACTATGGCAGAAACTCCGGTCTTCCCTCCTTCGTGGTATATCCAGGCGAAGTGATCGTGCAGCTGCGCGACCGTATCACAGAGGAATGGATCCACGCGCTCTTCCGCCTGAACGGAACGACAAACCCCACCCTGCGGCGTATCGTCCCCTCCATGTTCAAGGCGATCCCGAAGGAGACCATCGTCGCAAGTATCGAGATCGACGGGCGCATGGTGGCCTCCGGCCTCGGCATCATGGACCGCGGCCATGTCGGCATCTATGCGATCTACGTGGACGCAAGCTGCCGCCGCAAGGGCTTTGCCCGCGGTATCTGCAGCACGATACTGACAGAGGCCCGGAAAAAGGGCGCCACGCGCGCCTACCTGCAGGTCGTGCAGGGAAATACATTCGCGCAAAAGCTCTATTCCTCGCTCGGGTTCACAGACCTGTATACCTACTGGTTCCGGGTAAAATGAGCGCTCCGCCGCGCGGCGTTCACTGTGAGACCGCCCGGTATTCTATCTCGGCAAAGGCAACCGTGTCCCCCTGCCTGACCTGGCAGTGCTCCCGGGGATTCAGCCTCCTTCCATTCAGAAACGTCCCGTTCCTGCTGTTCAGGTCTCTGATGTAGCAGACCCCGTCCCGGCATTCCAGCCGGGCATGTCTGCGGCTGACCGTGGGTGAATCCAGTATTACATCGGATTCACCCTTTATTTTTCCGATACAGACCGGATCCGGTCCGGCCACGATGTCCGGCCCGCTCCCGCCCGCACTGCCCCCGCGGATACAGACCAGGCGCAGGCCGTACTGCTCTTCCCCCGGCGTCAGACACTGCGTCTTTGCTATCTCCGCCGCAGGCTCCCGGAAATCATACATTTCTTCCTGAAGCAGGCGGTACATCTCCTCATCCTCTTCCTCGTCCGCCAGGCGGCTCTCCTTTTTCTTCTCCCTCGACGACCGCAGAAACCTGTTTGCCAGAATCTCCACGGATATCAGCAGGAAAAAAATCCCTCCCGCCTCCGTCACAGTAAGAAATTCCAGATAAAATATGAGTTCCAGCACCACAAGAAAAAACAGTCCCGAGATCAGCACCGCCGGATGGATCAGCGCGAACAGCCTGTCCACTCTCCCGGGCAGGCGCTGCTTTCTGTCCTCACGCTTTCTTTCCTCACGCTTTTCCGTCCTTTCCCGGCTTCTTCTCTCAAAGTGCGTCACCGGGCAGGATTCCTGCCATTCGCCTGCCCAGGATTCTTCCTGCGCCCCGCTCTCCGGGCCTGTGCCCGGATCGGGGGCTCTTCCGGCTACCGCATCCATATCCGCTGCCGCAGCCTCCCTGTCCCCGCAGCAGCACATCTCCAGGATCCCCTGCAGGATTCGATGCAGGCTGCCGTTTCCCTCCGCGGCCTTCTGATAAAATCCATAGCCGGCGGCAACTGCTCCCTGATCCCTGTGGTCCAGACGCTTCAAAATAAATTCTGCCAGGACGCTGACCGGCGAAACCGCTTCCTCCGAGGGAAAATAGCAGAACTGCACCTTGTGCTGTTCCGGATCTACATAGAGAAACTCCGGGTCAAAGATAAGCTGTGCCGGATCGAGCAGAAATCTCTGCAGCGCCTCAAGCACATCGCAGATCGCCCTGAACAGGAACAGAATATCCTCGCAGCCCATCGTCCTCTTCTCATACAGCGCCGCAAGCGGCTGCCTCGAGGTAATCTCATAGTGGAAATAGAGGATCCCGTTCATTCTGGCGCTGTGCATGGGCAGAAGCCCCGGAATCTCATTCTGCTCCGCCATTCTGAGGCGGAAATCCTCCGCCTCCAGGTCATCCGAAGCCTCCAGGATCAGATAGTTATTCTGCAGATCTCTTCTATACTCAGCCTTCACTTTTCCCCTCCGGTCAGCAGCTCTCCCGCTCCTTTTATCTTTCTTATCATGTCCGCCGGATCCTGTATCCTGCTGGTCCAGGATCTGCTGATCCTGAGGGAGCCGCCGGAGAAATAGCGGGCCGCAAATCCGGGCAGCGGGTACTCCATGCTCCAGACGGCTGTCACCTCTTTTTCTCCCGCTGAGACATTTCCGCTCAGGCTTCGGCTCCCGAGAAACCGCCCCTTCCGGATCTGCCCGGACGCCGCGGACACCGCCTCCTTCCGCTCAGCCTCCGTCGCAAAGCCGCTTCCCGCCAGCGCCGTCTCGCAGACCATGCTCTGGAGCACGGCGCGGTCATGGATAAAAAAGATACACAAAAGCAGCGAGGCAAGCACCAGGATCGTCACGGATACCACAACGGCCGCCTCAACCGTATAGCTTCCCTTCATGCTGCCGCTTTCTCCTATTTTCCTGCCATCCTCACTTTTTTCACCCCTCTCTTCCTTCTCTCTTTTGTCCCCTTCCACCCAGTGCTCCCTCCTGCGCGCATGGCAGGGCGCGGGATCCTTCTTTTTCATGGCATTACACACCTCCCGCCCATTGTATCACTACTCCGAGGAACAGAAACGGCACCAGCGGTATCTCCTTCCTGCGGCTTACCCTCCTGGAGAGCAGAAGGAGCACCGCGATCAACCCGGAAAGGCACAGTGCGATCATAAGGGCCGACAGGCAGGGCCACACTCCCAGAGATATCCCGCAGCACAGAATAAGAATGCTGTCTCCATACCCCAGGCCCTCCCGGCTCAGCCACGATACCAGGAGGCAGCATGCCCCGGGAAAAAGGCCGGATATCAGCCCGGCAGGCATGGCCGTACCCTCGATCAGATGCCCGAGCAGGGCCGATAAGAAATAGCCTGCCGCAACCACCTTGTAAACTCTGCGGCATTTCAGGTCTGTGACAGAGCAGGCCAGCAGGGCCGCCCCCGTCAGTAAATACTGGTACATTTCCGCTTCCTCCTTATTCCTGTTTTCCGCATTTCGAGCACGCCCGCATGCCTCCAAGCTCATCCCGCGCCACCTGGCGCACCGTTCTTTTCAGGCCGCTGCAGGAGAGGCTGTTGTGGCAGCGGTCTCCCTCACTGGTGACATACACCAGATCGCCGGCCGCAGCGCCGCCGCACCGCTCACAGTCATGATATTTTCCCCCGCTGTTATTCCTCAGATATTTCAGTTCGGACTTCTCCGCCTCCCGGATCGAGAGCCTCAGATGCGTGCAGTCCGGGTTCTCGTGGTAGACGGTTCCCGTCTCGGTCACATAAACGTACGCCCCGTCCGCATTTCCTTCCCCGTCCGCTCCGTCTCCGCCCGCGCTGCGCCCGGTCCAGGCCCGCACCCGCGCGCGCTGCAGGAAAAAATTTCCCGGCAGCTTCACCACATTCACCGGGGAGCGGATCTGGTAGGTCAGCACCAGATCGACGATCTCATCCCCCTGAAGCACAGACGAGAGCAACATATTCACATTTCTGACCGCCGACGTATCCTTCACCTGGGATACGACCCGCCGCTGCGCATAAGCGGCCGAAAGAGCGGTCACCGCCATCTCCGGCACCGCGCCCGTATCGCCTCCAAAGCGCTTCGCATAAGCTGCGGCCGCCATCGATCTTCCGGTCTCAGACAGAGAGGCCCCGAACCGTACGGCCGTGTCCATCGCATTCCCGTACTGCATCGCCGCGATCATGGCAAACAGAAACATGGGAAGCACGACCGCGGCCTCCAGCGTCAGCGCCGCGTGAAGCGGGGCAGAAAAGAATGCTCTTATACCCCTCTCTTTTTCGGGCCGGTTGGGGGGAGAGATTTTTACCTTTCTTTCTTGATTTATTTTTGGTATGATCATGAGAAAATTTTTATCACCCTTGTCAGAATATAAGAGCACTCGTTTCCACCCCGCTTTCTCTAATACGCAATGCTTCCTTCCTGTTCCATTCTGATCCCTTTCTGCCGCCCTCCGAAGACTGCCCGGGGCAGCCCCGCAAACACCGGCCTGCAGTTCCAGCTCGTCCTGCTCTTCAAAGCGACGACACAGTTGTTTGCCAGAAATGTTCTGCTTTCCTCTTCCTCGCGCAGCTCTGCCTGGATCATGTCCAGGGCCCGCATTTTCTGGCTGCCCAGCGATCCGAGATTCAGCAGGATCCTCAGATAGTCTCTGTATCTCAGCCCCTGTCCGCTCCCCTGCCCGCCCTGTCTGAGCACCTCTGTGATCCTGCCGAGATTCTCAAGCGACAGCATCCACGACGACGCGTCCTTGAACAGCGGCACCTTTCCCCCGTCGAGCAGGAGCCTCACGTCGATCAGGCTTTCCCCGTAGGCCCAGGCAAGCAGCAGCGCATGTCTGGTAGCCTCTGTCAGCGGCGGGATCCCCAGAAAGCCTGTAAGCGTCAGCGCCAGCCCTGCCGTCTGTGACGAGATCCCCGGATCCTGCAGGCAGTACAGATAATTCATGCCCTCCCGGATCAGCAGCAGCCGGTTCACAACATACTGCAGATTTTTCCGGTCCGTATTCCTGCCGCCGAGAATGTACTCGATCTGATAGTCGGGCGTCCCTCCGGCCGCATCGTCCAGATAGCCGCGAAAATGCTCCAGCAGATACTCCCGGAAAAGTGCGTTTGAAACCGCGCCGCCGTGCTTCTTTTCCGCCCTCAGGTTTCCCCTGCGCGGGCTGTTCCGCGAAGGGAGATCCCACACCCGGATCTTCTTGCCGGAAATCTCCTTATCCCAGGTGACAATTTCGAGCGTGCTCCTTTTCCTCAGCTTTCTGATCTCATCCAGAGGATTTTTTATGGCCTGCAGAAGCCCTCCCGCGGCGCCGTCCGCAGCCGCCTGCGCCTCCAGATCCGCATATCTCTGATTCTTCTCTTCCTCCAGGCCCTCAATCCGGCTGTCGTTCTGCTCCAGGCTCTGCCGGTATTTTCCTTCCCAGCTTCTGACCGCCTCCGCGTCTTTCGTGTATTCCAGCAGCTTTTCCGCCGCGCCTGCAGCTGCCGAAGCTTTCATATACGCCACTGCCTGCTGATAAAAGGGCTCCCCCTTCTCATCCGTCAGCAGAGTGTAGCCCAGTATCCTGCTGTCTGTAAGCTCCAGTCTCCAGGGGTCGAAGCACCCCGCCGAAAAAAGCTCCTTTCTCGGGTCTGCGTTGTAGGAAATATACTCCTGCAGCCGTTCATTGATTTTTCCGGTGCTGAAGGAACCGTTTCCATACGATCCGTCGACCGAAAAGATCCCGTACCTTTCCAGCAGCTCCTTCTCAAATTCTCCCAGCAGCGAGAAATTTCCCATACCCGTTATGCCGGCGGCCTGCGCTTTCGCCCCCTGGACTCTGGCGGATTCAACCGCTGCACAGATCAGGGAAAGGAACAATATGCACGCCAGACTCAGGAATACCGTAATCGAACCTTTCAGCCTGTATCTGTCCATTGGCTCTCCTTACACACTGTTGCCCTGACTCACGATCTTTTTGAAAATGCTGTTGACCAGACTGGTCAGCTGACTTTTGAAGATCAGCACGAGGCTGATCAGTACGACGAGGATCAGAATGATCTCAACTACGCCCACTCCTTCCTCTTCTCTGATAAATGCTTTCAGATGACTCAATTTCTCCCTCCTTTCCGGACGCCGTACTAAAATGACAGAAAGGCCGGAACCATCAGGATTACAAGGACAATGCCAAGCATCAGCATCATGGGCAGCAGAAGCTTCGTCCCGGCCTGCTCGCCGATCTTCCTCGCATGGTTCTTCCTCTCGTTCAGCGACGATTCCGCCTCCGACTCCAGAAGCGCCGTCAGTCCCTTTGCCCCCTTTCTGAGATTCTGGGAAAGCACCGATCCGAGGCGTATGTACTCCGGGAGCTGACACCGCCTCCCGAATCGCTCATAGGCCTGTGCCTCCGGAATACCGCTCTGCATCTCGCGGCACGCGCAGGTGATCTCTTCGTATACGTAGCTGATCCGGCGCTTCCGGTCATGCGCCCGGCTGCGCAGATATTCCTCGGAAATTCTGGAAAAAGCGCCTTTCATGCTCAGCCCCGCTCCAAGCAGCATCGTCAGCTTCCACATCAGATCGGGGTAAGAGAGCATCAGCTGGTTTTTCCTCTCCGCGGCCTTCTGGTGCACCCGGCTGTCCATCTCCAGGCAGACGGCGGCGGCCAGCACGAGAGTCAGCGCCAGGACCGCCGGCGCCGGGTTCCCACTTCTTTTGGACCAGATCAGCTCCTTCCCGTCCACAATTTCCGGCAGCTTCAGAGTTTCATCGCAGCTCGCGTCAGCGTCGGCAAGCGCGACTTCCCTCTGGACAGACCTGCGAAAACGTTCCTGTTCCGGCAGTTCGGGCGGAAACACCCTCGCATATAGCGTGCAGACCGTCTCCTTCCCGCCGCAGGCAAGAGTTCCCTGTATCTCTGCCAGCGTGCCGTTTTCATCCTCAGACCCTTTCAGGCTCCCGTCCTCGCCGATCACTCCGTACGGAACCGTCGACCAGCTGACCTGAACCGCCCCGCCCTGCAGGCTCGCCGGAAAATAAAGATCCTCCCGCACCTCATCCAGAGACGGATTTGCGCCCCGGATCAGATGCTCCAGCTCCTGTGCCGCCTGATCGAGCAGCCGCTGCTTTTCCTGCTCCGTATACTTTCGCTCCTGCACTGTCACCTCAAGCTGCTGTGACGTCTCTTCACCTGCAACCTGAACGTTCAGCGATTCCTTTCTGTCGCCTTCCCCATAGCCGGGACGCACCAGAAGCCCTGTCTCCATCTCTTCCCCGCCCTTTGCCCAAAACGCCAGGCAGACGAAAAAGATCAGGATTCCCGCCGTCAGTATCTTCAGGAAAACCGCGGCCTTTCTGACGTAGTATTCCCTCACCGCCATTCTGCCTTCCAACGACAGCGAAACCAGCTCCTGCTGCAGTCTCTGCTTCCCCTTTCCCGGCCGGTCCAGCTTCAGCTGATCCACCAGGAACACACCCGTTTTTCTGTAGAAATTCATTGTCACACCTCTATCTGCATAATTTTCCTCCCCCAGAAATATGCCGCCACATATACCGCAAAGCAGATTCCCATGACCGCCGTGCCGGTGATGTTTCCATACATGGCTGTGAGAAATTCAGGGGATGTCAGCTTCACGTATCCCAGGATCAGGATCGGGATCAGGCTCATGATGTTCTGCTCCATGACCTTTCCTGCCAGGCAGGTCTCGATCTCCTGCATCGTCTCCTGTTTCTGGCGGATGCAGGACGCTGTGTTGCGGATGACCGCAAGCAGATCCCCGCCGGAGCGCTTTGCTGTCAGGAACACCTCCGCAAAGCTCTGGATGTCCTCAATGGCGCACCGCTTCCCGAAGTCCAGAAACAGCTCTTCCATGCTCCTGCTCATCTCAATCTGCGCGTCCATAAAGCGGAACTCCCGGATAATAAAGGAATCCGGCTCATAGATCTTTCTCAGCTCCCGCAGAGACTCATGCAGAGAATTTTCCACGGAATATCCGGCCTGCAGGGACGCCGACAGCATCTGGATCCCGTCCATAAACTGCCGCGTCATCCCGCGGGCACGCTTTTTCTGCAGCACCTTTCTCAGCTCCTTCAGAAACAGCAGGCATCCCGGAAACAGAAGAAAGAATACCGTCCACGAGCAGAAAAAGAGGTAGCTGACGCACCCGTCCAGCGCCGCATAGAAGATGAGGTATTTCACCGTCTCCCTGCCGGAAAGTCGGTAAACCGAGTAATCCGGGAGCGTCTGCCGGCTCAGACCTGACAGCCCGCTCTTCGCGGTCTGCGCCTGATGGCCCGGACCTGGCAGTCCGCTCTTCGCAGCCCGGGCCTGCGGACTTAAACCTGACAGCCTGCCCTTCGCGGTCTGCGCCTGATGGCCCGGACCTGGCAGTCCGCTCTTCGCAGCCCGGGCCTGCGGACTTAAATCTGACAGCCTGCCCTCTGCAGCTTGAGTCTGCGGGCCAGCTCTGCCCTTTGGCAGAGATCCCCGATGATCCTTCCGCATTCATCCTCCCCCTTCTCTTCAAATTCATAAAGGATCTGTGTCCTGATCTCTCTGCTGGCGCTGTCATAGCCCAGGATCTCCAGGATCTGCAGAACCTTCCTCGTCCCGTCCCGCAGCCTCCCCAGGTGCACCATGATATCGATACCGGAGGCGATCTGCCTGCGCACCGCCGCCAGCGGGATCTCCATCCCCATGAGCACCATGGTCTCCAGCCGCGACAGCATGTCCTCCGGACTGTTGGCATGTCCCGTGCTGACCGAGCCGTCATGCCCGGTGTTCAGTGCCTGCAGAAGATCGATCGCCTCGCTTCCGCGAACCTCCCCGATGAGGATGCGGTCCGGCCTCATCCGCAGGCTCGAGCGGATCAGGTCACGGATCGTGATCTCCTTCTCCCCTTCCGTGTTGGCATTCCTCGCCTCCATGCGGACCAGGTTCTTCACGCCCTGGATCTGCAGCTCGGCATTGTCCTCGATCGTAATGACGCGCTCGTCCCCGGGGATAAAATTTGAGAGCGCATTCATAAATGTCGTCTTCCCGGAGCCCGTTCCTCCGGAAATAAAGATGTTGTAGCCCGCGTACACCAGCTTTTTCAGAAATTCGGCGGCCTCCCGCGATATGCTGCCCCAGCGGATGAGCTGCTCCATCAGGACCGGCCGGTCCGGGAAACGCCGGATCGTGATGACCGGACCGTTCAGTGCGACCGGGGGCATGACAATGTTCACTCTGGCGCCATTTTCCAGCCTCGCGTCCACGATCGGCACGGACTCGTTGACGATGCGGTTGCACCGGCCCACGATCTGCTGCGCGATATCTTCCAGGCGCTCCCGCGAGGAAAACCTCCTGTCCCACTGCTGCAGCCTGCCGCCGCGCTCGATAAAGATGCCGTCTGTGCCGTTGACCATGATCTCCGTCACACTGCTGTCGTCGATCAGCTCCTGCAGAATGTCCAGCCTGCGCACGGAATTGAACAGCTCCCGGCGCAGCTCGCTGCGCTCTGAAAGCCGGATGTAGAAATCGATCCCAGTCTGCAGGATCAGTTCATCGATCCTGCGGTAGATCTCTTCATCGCAGATCTCCCGGTATTCTTCGAGCCGC
The DNA here is from genome assembly GCA_947628955.1 of uncultured Lachnospiraceae bacterium. Taxonomy (GTDB): domain Bacteria; phylum Bacillota; class Clostridia; order Lachnospirales; family Lachnospiraceae; genus Choladousia. The sequence continues at coordinate 52,848 of CANRBX010000008.1, forward strand.
TCCATAAGCTTTCCCCTCAGATAAACAAATTTCTGCTCGTCCATCATCCCCCGTCCTCCATAAGCATCCTGCGCACATAGTTTCCCATCTCTCCCCGGACGAGCTGCTGCAGCATATCGCCGTTCTCCCTCAGCATCGGCTGCACCGGGAGCCGCAGCTTCCGCGTCTTCTCCAGAACATCCTCCATGTCCAGCATCCGCAGCAGCTTCTCGTACTGCGCGAGCTTGGCCTGCGACACCGGATCCTCCAGGACCGGCATATAGATCCGCCCGCAGCTTCTCAGGATCTGGAACAGCTCATCCACCTGCTCGCTCAGATCCAGCAGAAGGATGTCGTACTCCCCGCACGCGCAGATCTCATGCAGGAAATTCATCCATTCCTCCCCCGAGACATCCCGGATGTCCACCGGTGAGAGCGCCGGCGGTATGTACTGCAGCTCGTGGAACGTCTGAACCACGGAATTCAGCCTGTATATGAATCCCCCTTCCTTCTGTCTTGAAAAATAAATCAGGTCCGAGATATCCGTGCGGTAGGTCCTCCCAAACAGCTCCTCAAAGCCGGAAAATTCCTCGAAATTCAGGTAGAGCACCTGGCAGCTCTCCGACAGGATCTCCCCGAGCGTCAGCGCAAACGACGTCTTGCGCACCCTGCCCACCGGCGAGTAGATCCCGTATATGCGCGTCCTGTGCGCCGTGCTCCCCGCCAGATACGGCTGGGGATGCGTCTGCGCATAGTACTCCAGCACCTCCGACAACAGCTGGTCCGACGACTGGTATTTATACACAAAGGGGTACTCCTCCAGATCCTGCAGCGGCTCTCCTTCCGACAGGATGATGACTCTCCGGATCGGAAGATCCCTGATCTCGTCGCACATGGCGCGTGTCGAGATCAGGAGGACCTCTATCGCGTTCTCCTGCGCATACGCCCGGAGGCTCTCAACGTTCGTAAACGCCTGCACCTCAAACGGCGTCGTCTTTTTTCCATTCAGATAGTCCATGAGGCTGCACGCGTAGGACGCGTCAAGGTCACAGACTGCAAATATACTCTTCTTCAAATACTACCTCCCGTCACAATATGGCAAAGTATCCCGAGCAGGACCGGGACGGAAAAGCAGAATCTCGCATCCTCCCCGGTCTTTTCCAGATAGGGCTCCCATCTTCCGCCTCCGAGGCGCCGGCTGGCATACCCCGCAAGACAGGCTGCGCGCGCGGCGAAATTGCGCCTGCGCAGCAGGATCGCGGCGGAGATCAGGCCTCCCCAGATGAGCGCCGATACGATGCAGCCAAAGCACCCGGACGGCCCCAGAAATCCGCCTGCCATGCACAGCAGCTTCACGTCCCCCGCTCCGATCATGCGAAAATAGAAGAAAAAGCCGAAGACCAGAACCGGCAGCGCCGCACCCCCGAGCCACAGAAGCACTCCGGCGGCGCCTCCGGCAAAGAGCTGATACGCGGCCGCACACGCCAGGCCGGCTGTGACCACTCCGTTTGGAATCCTCCCGGTGCGCAGGTCAGACAGTACCGCTGCAACAGCAAAGCACAGCAGCAGAATCATGTGAATTTCTCTCAAAAAAACACATCCCTCCTTCTTTTTTTAGTTTCTCTTTTGTAATTTCTCTTTTACGATTTCTCTTTTGTGATTTTTCTTTTGTAACTTTTCTTTTGTGATTGTCCGAGGAAAAGCGGCCGGATCCGGCCTTAATCCTGAATGACCGGGCTGCTGCAGGCTGTCCGCCTGCGCTGTGCAGCGTCGTCTTTTGTGAAGTGTTCCAGAATATCCGAAAGTGGATCGGAATTTAGATATGATGCATTATAACACATTTTAGTGATTTGTAAATACCTTTTAGTGATATTTTTTAAATTTATTTCAAGGGGCGGGATCCGCGCGCGGCATCCGTCCTTTCCATATCCGGGCCACAGCAAAAGAGGGCATCCCTCCGGTCATTTCAAATGACCTTTGGGACGCCCCCGATCTGTCTGCGCTCACAGCTCCTGCTGCATGAATTTCATATAGTTGACCACCATCATCGCGATCTTAAACGTCATCGCGTCTTCGAACACCCGGATATCCAGCCCCGTGCTTTTCTGCAGCTTTTCCAGGCGGTAAACCAGCGTGTTCCTGTGAATGTACAGCTGGCGGGCCGTCTCCGAGACATTGAGGTTATTGTCGAAGAACTTGCCAATCGTCGTCAGCGTCTCCTCGTCGAAGGAGTCCGGCGTCTCTGCGGTGAAGACCTCCTTCATAAACATTTCGCAGAGCGGAAGCGGGAGCTGATAGATCAGCCGGCCGATGCCAAGCGTATTGTAGGCGATGATCGACTTCTCTGTATAGAAGATCTTGCCGACGTCCAGCGCCATCTTCGCCTCCTTGAACGAGCGCGACACCTGGCGGATCTCCCCCACGATCGTGCCGTACGCGATCTTCACGCTCGACATGGCCTCGGAATTGAGCATGTCGCGGAGCATGTGCGCCGTCCGCTCCACCTCTTCATAGCCCTCGTTTTCCCGGAGCTCCTGCACCAGGATAATGCTTCTCTCGTCGACCGCCGTGATAAAATCCCTGGTCCTGTTGCCGAACAGGCCCTTGACAATCTCCATCGCCGCGCTGTCCTTCTCGTACTTCGTCTCTATCACATAGACGATCCTGCGCACCTCCGCATCGATATGCAGCTTCCTCGCGCGGTTGTAAATGTCGATCGACAGCATGTTATCCAGAAGAAGATTCTGGATGTAATTATTCTTATCAAACCGCTCCTTGTACGCGACGATCAGGTTCTGGATCTGGCTGACCGCCACCCTGCCGAGCATGTAGGCATCCTTCGACGCGCCCTGCGCGATCAGGATGTACTCCAGCTTCTTGTCGTCAAACACCTTGAAAAAATGCGCGCCCTGCACCACCTGGCTGTCCGCCGGCGATTCTGCAAACTGTATGATTGCATTTTCCTTGTCACTGTTCTCCGTCTCGATCGTGGAAGCCACTTCGTTGCCGTGCACATCTGTCAGGACAAAGTCCACCCTCGTGATCGTGTTCAGTTCATCCAGTGTATTCTGTAATATCTGGCTTGAAATCATAAGTCTCACATCCTTTTCTTCCAATCTCTGGCAAGATTTTACCATGTCCTCCGGCAATTTACAACAGGTAAAAACGGATCAAAAAAGACCTGAATCTGTTTTTCCAACAGCCCAGGCCCCTTATTCCGTCCGGTCTTTTATTCGGTCTTCTGTTCGGTCTCTGTCTGCATCATCAGGGCGCTGTCCATCAGCTTGATCAGCTCCAGTGCGCTTCGAAACTGCTGCGCGATGTTCTTCTCCGCCCAGAGTACGGAACCCTGCCACGTTGCGTTCTCGCAGTGCTCGATCTGTACCATGAATCTTCCCATAACTTTCTTTCCGTCCATAAGATGCTCCCCTCTGTCTGCCGTTTTGTTTTTATCTGTCATTCTTCTATCAGATCGCGAAGTTTGCTGCGGTGCCGTTCTGTGCCGTTACTTCTCCGTCCTCGATCTCCATTACGCTCTGCTGTCCGTTCGCTGCCGCCTTGAACTCAACCTGAAGGTTTACGCTGTCCTCTGCCGTCTCAACCTCTGCCCCATTTGCCACGAAGATCACATCGTAGAATTTGTACTCTGCGCTTGCGTCTGCTCCGTACACTGCCTCTGCCGCTGCCTTTGCCTCTTCGTATGCCGCGCTGCCTTCCTCAAGCTTCGTAACTACCATCTCTGCGTTCACCGGAAGCTCTCCCTCTGCACGGATGACCACTTCCTCGTTCTCGAAGAAGAAGCTCTGCACTGCGCTCTGTGCGCCTGCGTTTGCCTCGGTCTGGGCCTGCTCAGCCGCCTGTGCAACCTCTGCCGGAACCTCTGCCTCGACAACTGCCACAACCTGTACGTCGAATCCGATCTCTGCTGCCGCTTCGGTCTCAGCCGTGATCTCTGCTGCCATCTCCGTGGTCTCGTCGATGATGATGTCTTCCTCTGCCATTGCCGGTGCGTATACCATGAATGCTGCCATCGCTGCTGCAAGTACCATTTTCTTAAGGTTCATCTTCATCATTTTCTTTCCCTCCGCTTAACGCTCATCTATGTGAATCTGTTGTTTTCTGCTTTTCTGATTACATTATAGCACGCGAACTATTTCGCAAATTATTTCGTCAACAGATTTTTTTGTATTTTTTCATTATTTTAGAAATAAATTTGCGTGACAGAGGCCTGATTGCCAAAATCGCGCAGAAGAGCTTTGCTCTCTGCCCGCGCACGGATGTGCAGCTGCGAAGCAGCATTCCTCCGCACATCCTGCGCAAAAAAATACGCCGAAACCCCTCAGGATCTCAGCGTATTATCTCTTTCTATCATTACAGGAACCGCTCCGGCATGTCTCAGAACCGGAACACCGCCACTCCGTAAGCCGGCAGGTCGTACGCGAAGGAGAACTCCCTCCCGTCGCACTCCTGCTTCACAGCCCGGTACACCTCCGGCTGCTCCTTGCCGCTGCCGCCAAACTCTGCCGCGTCGCTGTTGAGCACCAGGCGGTACTGCTTGCGCTTCGGCACGCCGACACGGTAGTCGGGCCGCGCCACCGGCGTGAAGTTGATGACGAACAGCAGATTGCTCTTTCCGTCCTCCGAATGGCGCACAAAGCTGAAGATGCTGCGGAAGCAGTCGTCCGCATTGATCCACTCGAAGCCGCACGGATTGCAGTCCGCCTCGTACATCGCCGGGTGCTTCGTGTACAGATGAAGCAGCGCACGCATGTAATTCTGCAGCTGCTGGTGCTTTTCCTCCGCGAGCAGGTACCAGTCGAGCTCGCGCTCCTCGCTCCACTCCTGGAACTGGCCGAAATCCTGCCCCATAAACAGGAGCTTCTTGCCCGGATGTCCGAACTGGAACGAGTAGCCCGCCTTCAGATTCGCAAATTTGTCGTCGTACAGGCCCGGCATCTTGTTGATCATCGAACACTTCAGGTGGACGACCTCGTCGTGCGACAGCACGAGCACGTAGCGCTCCGAGTACGCATACGTCATCGCGAACGTCATCTTGTTGTGGTTGTAGCGCCGGAAATACGGGTCGAGCTTCATGTACTCAAGGAAATCATGCATCCAGCCCATGTTCCACTTCATCGTGAAGCCGAGCCCGTCGTCCTCCGGGCGGCCGGTCACCTTCGGCCACGCCGTGGATTCCTCCGCGATCATCATCAGGCCCTTGTAGCGGCCGACCATCAGGCTGTTCAGATGCTTGAAAAATTCGATCGCCTCGAGATTTTTGTTGCCGCCGTACTCGTTCGCGACCCACTGCCCGTCCTGTTTGCCATAGTCGAGATAGAGCATCGAGGCCACCGCATCCACGCGCAGGCCGTCCACATGGAAGCGCTCTACCCAGAAGATCGCGTTTGCGATCAGGAAATTGCGCACCTCATTCTTGCCGTAGTCAAAGATCTTCGTGCCCCAGTCCGGGTGCTCGCCCTTGCGCGGATCCGCGTACTCATACAGAGGCGATCCGTCAAAATCCGCCAGCCCCTGCGCGTCGCGCGGAAAATGCGCCGGCACCCAGTCCAGAATAACGCCGATCTTGTTCTTATGCATATAATTCACAAAATACGCGAAATCCTCCGGCGTGCCGTAGCGCGAGGTCGGCGCATAGTAGCCGGTCACCTGATAGCCCCAGGAGCCGTCAAACGGATGCTCCGCGATGCCGATCAGCTCAACGTGCGTGTAGCCCATGTCCTTCACATATTTTGCCAGAGAATGCGCAAATTCACGGTAATTGTAATATCCGCTGCTATCAGGGCCGTGCGGATGCTTCATCCAGCTGCCCGGGTGCACCTCGTAAATGGCGATCGGGCTTCTGTCCTGGTCAAAGCTTTGGCGCTTCTCCATCCATGCCGAATCCGACCAGCGGATCCGCGTGATATCCGTGATGCGCGACGCCGTGCCCGGACGGAATTCCGAGTAGTTCGCGAACGGATCCGCCTTGTAGATCTTGCGGCCGTCCGGCGTGTGGATCAGGAATTTGTACAGCTCCCCTTCCTCCACTCCCGGGATAAACAAGTCGTAAACCCCCAGCGGCTCCTGGCGCTCCATCGGATACTGCAGCTCATCCCAGCCGTTAAACGAACCGATCACATGCACAGAATCCGCGTGCGGCGCCCAGACCGCAAAGTAAACGCCCTTTTTCCCCCCGATCTTCATCGGATGCGCACCCAGCTTTTCAAAAATATTATAGTGCGTACCCATCCCGAACAGATACTGGTCATAATCCGAGACAAACTGTTCCGGACGCGGCGCAGCGGCTTTCTTCACAGACTTCTTCAGGCCGGAGGCCTTCCCTGTCCGTCCCGCCCCGGCTGAGGCAGCCTTCTTCTCCCCGGCCGCCGTGCTCTTTTTCGCGCCCGCAGCGTTCTTTGTCTCCGCGCCTGCCGTACTCATCTCTGCGCCCGCAGCGTTCTTCATCTCCGCGCCTGCCGTGCTCATCTCTGCGCCCGCGGTATTCTTCGTCTCCATACCCGCAGCGTTTTTCATCTTTGTACCTGCCGTGCTCTTTGCCTCCGCGCCTGCCGCTCTCTTTACATCCTTCCCTTCTCCTGCAGCGCCCGGCTGCCCCTTTTTGCTACCTGCCATTTCATCCCTCTCCTTTGCCTTATTGCTGAAAATCTATCCTTCTTCGGTCTCTCTGCCGAATATAATGCTGATAATCTGTCCTTCCCGATTCCTCTGCCGAATGTATGCTGAAAATCTGTCCTTCCCCGGCCTCGCTGCCAAATGTATGCTGATAATCTGCCCTTCTCCGGCCTCTCTGCCGAATATAATGCTGATAATCTGTCCTTCCCGGTTCCTCTGCCGAATGTATGCTGATAATCTGCCCTTCTCCGGCCTCGCTGCCGAATGTATGCTGAAAATCTGTCCTTCTCCGGCCTCGCTGCCGAATATATGCTGAAACTCTGCCTTTCCCCGGCCTCGCTGCCGAATGACTTCCTGCCTGCATCCGCCGGTTTTCCGTCCGCGGCGCCGCCACGTCTGCAGGGCACGGGATTTACTGCCGCACAGCCGCCCCGGCTGCCAGGCACGGGATTTACTGCCGCACAGCCGCCAGCATGCTTCCCCCCGCGGGCAGACACACCTGAAGGCGTCCGTTTTCCGCCGGAAGCTCCCTGCCGATCTCCAGATCCGTGACGCGCTGCGCCGCATGCGGAAGCGGCACGGACATCTGCGCTTCGTTCTCATCGTTGTTCACCAGCACAACCACGGACTCCCCGTCGCCGATCCTCGCGAACGCATACTGGCGGTTCGTCAGCAGCAGCTCGCGGTAGCGCCCAGTCCCGATGGCCGGATGCTCCTGCCTGCATTTCCCGAGAAATCTCAGAAATTTCGGAAGCTCCGGGCGGGGCGGAGCCGCATTCATCGCATCCACATCCAGATGCGGCCGCAGCGCAGGATCGCCTCCGTTCGCTTTTCTGCCCTCGATCCCCCACTCCGAGCCGTAGTAAATGGACGGCAGCCCCGGGAGCGTATACAGCAGCGTGTACACCGGCCGCAGATGGCGCTTGTCATTCAGCTTCGACGCAATGCGGTCCACATCGTGATTATCCACAAACGAATACAACGTGCGGCCGCGGTAGATTCCGCCGTTCTCATCGAACTGCCTGCGGATAGTATGCGCAATCTCAAAATAATTATGGTCATTGTGGCCGGAATAAAGTCCCTTATGTAATTCGTAGTTCGTCACAGAATGCAGCATTTCCGGATTTGCCCAGCGTGCGTAATCGCCGTGGATCACCTCGCCCATCAGCCAGAAATCCTGCTTCTCACTGCCCGTCATCCAGCGCATTTCCTTCATGAAATCGAAATCCAGACAGTCCGCGCAGTCGAGACGGATCCCGTCAATGTCAAATTCGCGGATCCAGAAACGGATTACATCGAACAGATAATCCTTCACCTCACGGTTTTGCAGATTCAGGTTTACCAGCTCATAGCAGTTCCGCCAGGCCTCATAGCCGAATCCGTCGTTGTAGGGATTATTTCCCCAGAAATTGATCCCCTTGTACCAGCCGCAGTAACGGGAGCCCTCCCGGTGCTGCTGAATATCGCGGAACGCAAAAAACTCTCTCCCCGTGTGGTTGAACACGCCGTCCACCACGATCCGCAGCCCCAGCTCATGCGCCTCCCGCACAAAGGCCCTGAAATCCTCGTTGTCCCCGAGCCTGCGGTCCACCAGGTAGTAGTCTCTCGTGTCATAGCCGTGCGTCGTCGACTCAAACAGCGGGCCGATATAGACCGCGCTGCAGCCCAGGCCGCGAATATGCGGAAGCCACTTTTTCAGCTCGTCAAAACGGTGCGTGACCCCCTCCTGGTGATTGTCGTACGGGGCTCCGCTCATGCCGAGCGGGTACATATGATAAAAAACCGCGTTGTCATACCATGCTGCCATAAGAAATTCTCCTTGTACCAGTATAAGATTATATATCCCTGTGCGGAATGCTTTTTATACGACAGAAAACGGCTCTCCTGCTTCCACATGGCAGGGTCTTGCTGCCGCTTAAAAAGCGGGCTTTGTCTACGTGAATATCCCGTACATGAACTGATTGACGAGGGAAATGACCTGCTCTTCCCCGATCCTGCCCGCCTCCCCCTCCGGGGCCGTCTCCAGCTGCAGCAGCAGATACTGGTGGACCGTGCCGAGAAAGCCGATCGCAAACTGGCGCTGCCGGCCCCGCATGTTGCCAAGGGTTCCGGACTCGCGCTCAAACGCCTGCACGACGCTGTTGTAAAGCCGTGTAAAACAGGGGCGGACCTTCTGGTACGCCTCATTCTCCCGGGCTGAGTACAGCAGCGCCATCATCAGCATATAAAACTTGCGGTCTTCCTCGTAGAAATCACAGGATATCCTTCCAAGCCTGTACAGCGTCGCGCGGATGTCGCCCCCGGTCTCCACCGTCTCCTGCACCTGCAGCAGATAGCGCTCAAATTTCGTCTCCACGAGCTTCCCGAGCAGTCCGAGCTTGCTGCCAAAATAGTAATAGAGCGTTGGCTTCGTCAAACCGGCACGCTCTACAATCTCCTGCACACTGACTGCATCATACCCTTTTGCGTAAAACAGTTCCTTCGCACATTCCATAAGAAGCGTTCTGTTATCCATCAAAGCTGCCCTTTCTCACGCGCCGGCGTACGCCGACATACCGTCCGGTCCTGTTTTCTTTCAGCCAGATACCATATAGAGTTCCTGTATATTCCTGTAATAATAAAACCAGTATACCGAACGGTATACTGGTTGTCAATACTTTTTCTGCTTTAAACTATTTTTCCTACTCTTTATAGGCGACCGCCCTGTCGAACAGTTCTTCCACCTTGCGGTCCGGCTCCCCGGTGATCAGGGATACCGCCACGGCCGCGATCAGGCCTGCGGCGAAGCCGGGAATGATCTCATAGATGCCGGTGGAAGCCAGGAAGGCCAGCCAGCCCATGTCCACCAGAGCGCCCACCAGGATCCCGGCCACGGCCCCCTTGAAATTGAACCGTCTCCAGAACAGGCTCAGCATGATGGCCGGGCCGAAGGCAGCCCCGAACACGCCCCAGGCGTTGGACACCAGATCCATGATGGAGCCCGCGTCAGGGTTGGATGCCAGCAGCAGGGCAAGAACCGCGATCGCCAGCACCACCAGGCGGCCGGCCCACAGCATCTCCCCGTCGGAGGCTTTGTTCTTACGGAACACCGGCTTATACACATCGCTCGCGAACGCGCTGGCCGCGGAGAGCAGCTGGCTGTCCGCCGTGCTCATCGAAGCCGCCAGCACAGCGGAGAGCAGGATGCCGGAAATGACTCCCGGGAAGATCCGGCGCACCATCTCGATGAATACCAGGGAATTGCTGTTGATGCCCTCGTCAAAGCCCAGGAACATCCGCCCCACGATACCGATGACCGCAGAGAAGATTACGATGATCACCGTCCAGGTGATGCCGATCTTCGCGGATTTCTTCAGATCCTTCTGGGACTTCAGCGACATAAAGCGGATGATGATGTGCGGCATCCCGAAATATCCGAGGCCCCAGCCGAGTCCGGAGACGATGTCCTTCCAGTTCGCAAACGCATTCCAGTAGCCCTCCGGCATCTCTCCCACCGCGGAGAAATCCAGGGCCGCAGCCGCGAAGATGGGCGCAATCAGCATGGCGCCCAGCATCAGCATGCCCTGGAAAAAGTCTGTCCAGCACACGGCGGAGAAGCCGCCCAGGAAGGTATATCCGATGATGATGATCGCCGCCAGGTACATCGCCACGTTGGCGTCGATCCCGATCACCGTGTTAAACAGGGTCCCGCAGGCCTTGATGCTCGAGGCCGCATAGATCGTGTAGGCCACCAGGAACACCACCGCGCAGAGGATCTGCAGAGCCTTCGATTTCGACAGGAACCGGTTGGTCAGATACTGGGGGATCGTGATAGAATCATTCGCCACAATGGAAAAACGGCGGAGCCTCGGGGCCTCATAGATCCAGCTCAGGGTATAGCCGATCGCCAGTCCCACCGGGATCCACACCTGGCCGAGTCCCAGCGCATATACGGACGCCGGCAGTCCCATCAGCACCCAGGCGCTCATATCCGACGCGCCCGCAGAGAGGGCCGTCACCCAGGGGCCCATCTGGCGTCCGCCCAGGAAATACGTCTTCTCGCCGCCGCCCCTGTTCCGGATGAAGAACCACACGCCGATGCCCAGCATGAAACAAAGATATACAATAAATACAGCTACTTCCGCAATTCTCATGAAAAATTCCTCCCACTCTTCTTGAAAACTCACGCCTACTAATGTATCATAGGGTTTATAATTACAAAAGCGAATATTTTTCATAATTTTCATGAGAAAATGTCATGGATAAGCCGCTCCTGCGGACCGGACAGCCCCGGCGAGGCCCGGAAAATCTTCCGCGGCACGCGTCATCCTTTTGGGCAGAAAAAAGCGCCGCCGGACACGAGGCGGCGAAACGGAGGTTTCTATGGACATCAATATACAGAAATACATGGCCTTTCTTGCCACCGCAGAGTACGGCAGCTTCACCAGGGCGGCCGAGATCCTCAACTATTCCCAGTCGGGCGTCAGCCGCATGATACACGACCTTGAGACAGAGTGGAATGTGTCCCTTCTGGAGCGGGGCCGGGCGGGCGTCCGTCTCACTTCCGACGGCACGCAGCTTCTCCCCGGCGTCAGGGCGGTCTGCGAAGAGTACCGGAAGCTGCAGGGGCAGGTGGACGAGATGAACGGCCTTCAGTCCGGCCTGATCCGCATCGGCGCCTTTTCCAGCGCCGCCACCCACTGGATCCCCAACATCATCGAAAAATTTCGTCAGCACTATCCCCGCGTCACCTATGAGCTGCTGATCGGGGATTACACGGAGATTGCCAACTGGATCATGGAGGGAAGGGTTGACTGCGGCTTTCTGCGGCTCCCCGCGGCCGCCCCGGTGGATGTGACCTTTCTGGAAAATGACCGGCTCCTCGTGATCCTGCCGGAGCACCACCCCCTGGCCGGCTGCGACGTGTTTCCCCTGGAGCAGCTCCGGGAGGAATCCTTCATCCTCCAGGGCAAGGGGCTGAAGGCGGAGGCGGAGGACTTTTTCGAGACATACAGCATCCACCCGAAGGTGTACTGTACCACCTGGGACGACTACGCCATCATGTCCATGGTGGAGCGGGGCGCCGGCATCAGCCTTCTGCCGGAGCTGATCCTGCGGCGCGTCCCCTACCGGATCGTCGTAAAGGAGCTGGACGTCCCCGTGCGCAGGGGCATCGGCTTCGCCGTCCGGAACCAAAAAACCGCCTCACTGGCCGTGAAGCGGTTTATGGAATATCTGCATTACAGATAAGCGGCACAGGCGGGACTTATGGGCAGTCCCTGCCGTGTGTTTTCTTTAAAATCTTACTCTCTGCTGGATCTGGTGCGCGACGCCGTAGCCCGTGCCGTAAACGCCCGCGTACCAGCCCGCGTACTGGGCCTCCGGATCGTAGTTCCCGCCGTTGATCTGCACCCAGGCGTGCCTTGTCAGCCCGTCCGCGGCGCCGTCTCTCGATCCGCTGACTCTCCCTGCAATGACATAGGGCGTATAGCCGACCTCGTTGGCCAGGGCCGCAAAGGCGCATGCAAAGCCGTAGCAGTTGCCGCCGCGGGAGCGGAGCATGCGCAGGGCCTCCTGGCGCTGCCAGCCGCTCTGCCCCAGATTCGGGTAATATCCTGCATAATAGAAGCGTCCGCCCACCACGTAATTCCAGCAGGCGCGCAGCTTCTGGCTCTGCGACATGCGGCTGTTCGTGATGGAGGAAACGATCTGCATCGTCAGCATCTTCAGCTGAGACGAGGTTCCGTCCTTCGCCCTGCCCGTGCTGTCAAAGCTGATGCCGTCCGTGGTCTTGTCCGCCGCCAGCACGCCGTCGCTGCCCGCATAGTACAGCGCGCCGTCTATGACGCGCCAGCCGGTGTACGGCACGCCGCGCCGGTTGACAAAATACCACTTGTCCGCGACCTTTACAAAGTGATCCCCGGTGCTCATGGAGAGCCTGCCGTTCTCCCTGAACACGTAGAGCGTGCCGTTGACCTTCGCGGCCGTTGTCAGCGCACGCCCGTTCGACCCGAAATAATAGCGGTAGCCGTTGATCGTCTTCCACTTGTTTTTAATCCGCTCGCCGTTCTTGTCATAGTAATAGTAATACTTGTCCTTGACCAGCCTCAGGCCGTGTTTGCCGTCCTCGGAGAGGTCCTCCGTGTTGTCCGTCGTCTCCTGCACCTCGGTCTTCGCGCCCGAAGCCGTGTCTTTCGCGGCCTCCGTTGCCGCCACGGTTATCGACACCACCGTTATCTTTTCGGTCTTCCGGTCCTTGAAGAGTGCCACGTCAAAGCCGTCATAAGAGTAAACCTGGTCCGTCCCGTCCCCGTAGCAGCTGTCCAGGCCGGTCTGCTTCTTTTTCGGGGAACCGACCAGCTCCCGGAGAAGCTGGATCAGCGGGGCATATTTTTCGCCCTCCTTCGAGGCGCTGCGCAGCTGCGCCGACTTCGCCTTGTCGAACACGCCGGAATCCGGATCGAAGTAATAGAACAGCCCGTTCTTCACATAAAGTCCCGTCAGCATGCGGCCAAGCTCATCAAAGCCGTAGTACTTCCTGCTGATCTTCTTCACCGCCGGAGTCATGATATCCCCGGAGCGTTTGCCGGCATACGCCGCGCCATTGCTTCCGAAGTAATAGCGGTAAGTAACCGTCTGCCCTCCGGCCGTCATCTCCTTCGTGCTTTCCCACTTGTTCTTTACCTTTTTGCCACCCGAATAATAGTAATATTTTCCGTTCTCCTTCTGCAGTCCCGACTTCTCCGCGGCCTGAACCATAAGCGGCGCAGACAGGAAGACAGGCAGGGCCTGCGCAAAACAGAGGCAGAACAGCAGCGCCAGGATCCTCTTCCATTTTTTCACAATATTCACTCCTCATCCTCCCGCTGCGGTTCTTACAGCTTTACTTCCACCTGATTTTCCGTCTTGTAGTATTTGCCCTCTACTGCGGAACGGGTTCTCTTGTACCATTTGATATTTCGCGTGGAATAACGCGCCGCATTCGGGTCAAACACATACCAGGTCTTGCCGATCTTGATCTCTACCCAGCCGTGATACTGCCAGCTGGTTTTAAACGCCTTGGTCTGGCCGTAGCAGATGCGGACCGGATACCCGGTAGCCCTCTTTGCCAGAAACGCATAAGCCGCCGCATAGTGGTAGCAGCTGCCCTTCTTTCCGGTGAGCATCGTCTTCGCATAGGACGCATAGACAGACTCGCTGACCTTATCCGCACCGGTAATCTGCGTATCTCTCAGGTAGCCGTAATTTCCGCTTCCGCCGTTTGCCGTCTTATCGCTCAGATAATTGAACAGAAGCTTCAGGGCTGTGCTCTTGCCCGTGCTGTCCTTGACTCCGGCCGCTTTGATGGTCTTGTCCATCTTTTTAACCAGATTCGCATCTATGCTCTTCGTCTTGCTGCTCTTGACAACGCCTTTGGAGTCAAAATAGTAGGACTTGTTTTTAATCGTATACCAGCCGGTCTTGCGCGCCCCGTCTGCGCCGAGATAATACTTGCCCTTCAGCCACTGGTTCGTCAGCTTTTTGCCGTTTTGGTAATAGCAGTACCCTGCGGCCTCCTTCTTCCAGCCGTTCTTGACGGCCTCCTTCGCACTCACCTGAACCATATCTGTGCCAGCGGAAACCGGCCCCAGGCACAGGCTGAAAGCCAGCAGAATGAGCGTTAATTTTTTAAGAAACTGCTTCATAATTACATCCCTTTCGTTCATATATTCGTAACAAGTATAGCATGTTTTATAAAGATTGCAAGAAAAATGTTCCTTTTCTGCGAAACAGCGCAGATAAAGTATCTTTTGCGGCAAAAAGAGAGTTTTTTGCTGCTGCGCGGCAGCCGTTCCTGCCGCGCAAAACAGCCGCAGAGCGGTTCCGGAAATTTCCAGGCTGCCATTCACGCGGCGGCCCGGCAGTGTTCCACTGACCACTCTGCGGCTGATCTCTCATATCCGCAGATATATTATATTTATTTCGTGCTTCTCTGAGTGCGCCTGCCACTGCAGTCCTGCGCGGCAGATGTTGTTATTGTTATCTTCGCGCTCCTCCGGGTGCGCCTGCCACTGCAGTCCCGGCGCGGCGGATGTTGTTATTGTTATGCTCCCCTGAGCGCGCCTGCCACTGCAGTCCTGCGCGGCGGATGTTGTTATTGTTATGCTCCCCTGAGCGCGCCTGCCACTGCAGTCCTGACACAACAGATGCTGGTTTTTTCACGCTTCCCTGACCGTGCCTCTGAGTGCAGCTTTAACGCGGCAGATGCTGCTGTCTTTACGCTTTCCCACATCTGTAACTCAGCGCGACCGGTGTGTGTCCGGTCAGCCCGCAGCTTCTCGCATCCGGCTGGCTGCAACCCACATAGAATACGAAGTCCTTTCCATCCTGTCTCCGGACGCCGTCCTCATCCACGACGGTCAGCGCCTGCCCCGGGATCTCCAGCGTCACGGTCTGCCGCTCACCCGCCTCCAGGCGGATTCTGCGAAACGCGCACAGAGACGGATTGCGCGGCGCAAATTCGGAATCCCGGCATCTGACATAAATCTGAACCACATCCTCCGTCGCGGCTCGGCCAACGTTCTCCACAGTCACCTCGATGCAGAGCGGCGCGCCGCACCGGCCGGTTTCTCCCCGAACCTGCTCTTTAACGCCCAGACAGCCTTCTTCCTGCCCCTGCACTTCAATGCCCCGGCAGCCTTCTTCCTGCCCCTGCACTTCAATGCCCCGGCAGCCTTCTTCCTGCCCCTGCACTTCAATGCCCCGGCAGCTCTCTTCCTGCCCCAGGCCTGCGGCGAGGCCGCTTCCTTCCCCGGCGCCGCTGCTGCCCTGCAGGATTTCGCCGCTTCCCTGCGGCTCCTGCTCCCGGATCCGCGCCTCTGTCACGTACACGTCCCCATAGGTCAGCCCGAATCCGAACGGATACTGCGCTCTCCCTTCCATGTAGCGGTAGGTCCTGCCGCGCATCGAATAATCCTCGAATGCCGGCAGCTCCTCCAGCGTCTCATAGAATGTGACAGGCAGCTTTCCGGACGGGGACTCCTCGCCGAACAGGAGCTTTACCACGGCGTGCCCGCCCTGCGAGCCCGGGTACCAGACCTGCAGGATCGCGTCGAAATGTTCCGCGGCGTAGCTCAGGTCCACGTCGCTCCCGGTCATCTGGCAGAGCACGACCGGCGTGCCCGTCCGGGCGACCGCCTCCATCAGATCGCGCTGCACCCGCGGAAGCTGCAGATTTTCCTTATCCCCGGAGGCATAGCTGTTTCCGGTGTCTCCCTCTTCGCCCTCAAGCGACTCGTCAAGGCCGACGCACAGGATCACCACATCGCTGTTCTCGGCGACGATCTGCGCCTCCGAGAGGCGGTCTCCGGCCATCGCGAGCGATTCCGCGCGGTCCTGCAGCAGCCCGCAGCCGACCGACGTCAGCACGCGCACCTCGTCCCCGAGGTAGTCCTGAAGCCCCTCCTGTATCGTCACGTAGCGGGACGCCGTCCCGTGGTAATTCCCGATGAGGGCCGCACGGCTGTCCGCATTCGGCCCGATGATCCCCACCGTCCGCAGCTTTTCCTTCGCGAGCGGGAGGATCCCGTTGTTCTTCAGAAGGACGACGCTCTCGAGCGCCGCCTTCTCGGACAGCGCCAGATGCTCCCGCGATTCCACCTCCGTGTAGGGGATCGCGTCGTACTCGCTCCCGTCAAACAGGCCCAGCAGGAAGCGCGTTGTGAACAGGCGGACGGCGGCATTCGTGATCGTCTCCTCCGTGACAAGCCCGCTCTTGTATGCATTTAATATATGAAGATATGTATTTCCGCAGTTCAGGTCGCAGCCGTTGTTGATCGCCAGCGCCGCGGACTCCTTCGCCGACGAGGTCACCATGTGGTGCTCGTGGAAATCGCGGATCGCCCAGCAGTCAGAGAGGAAATGTCCCCGGAAGCCCCACTCCCCGCGCAGCTTTTTCTGAAGCGCCGGGCTTGCGCAGCACGGCTCGCCGTTCACGCGGTTGTACGCACCCATGACAGCCTCCACGCCGGCCTCCTCGACAAGCGCCTGAAACGCGGCAAGATAAGTCTCTGTGATATCCTTCTGCGACGCCTGCGCGTTAAATTCATGGCGGAGGCCCTCCGGACCCGAGTGCACTGCAAAGTGCTTCGCGCACGCGGCTGCCTTCATGGTCTCCCCGTCCCCCTGCAGGCCCTTCACAAAGGCCACGCCGAGACGGCCTGTCAGATACGGATCCTCCCCGTATGTCTCATGGCCGCGTCCCCAGCGCGGATCCCGGAAAATATTGACATTCGGAGACCAGAAAGTCAGACCCTTGTAGATATCGCGGTCGCCGTGCGCGGAGTACGCGTTGTACTTGGCGCGTCCCTCCGTCGCGATCACATCCGCAATCTCACCCACAAGCCGCGGGTCAAACGTCGCGCCGAGACCGATCGCCTGCGGAAACATCGTCGCCTGGCCTGCGCGCGCCACGCCGTGCAGCCCCTCGTTCCACCAGTTGTACGCCGGTATGCCGAGCCGCCTGATCGCAGGCGCGTCGTATTTAAGCTGGCTGGCCTTTTCCTCCACAGTCATCTGCGCGACAAGCGCCTCTGCTTTTTTTCTTGCCTCTTCTCTCTTCATGGTCAGATTCTCCTAAATGTCATGCTCCGCAGGTTCCCGGAAGCCGGACTCCTGTCTGCATGTCAACAGGCTCCGGCATATGTTCAGCCCTTCAGATCTGCCGGCCTTTCGCTGCACTCTGACAGGCCGGTCCTTCACGACCCCTGCTGCTCCGTCAGTCTTTTGCTGCATCCCGGCCGGTCAGCCCTTCACTGCTCCTGTCGTCAGGCCTTCCACGATCTGGTTGCTGAACATGCAGTATACTACAACCGTCGGTGCGATTGCAATGATGATCGCCGCAAACATCTGCACATAGTTCGTCGCGTACGGTCCCACGAAATAGGTCAGCGTGACGGGCAGCGTCTTTCTCGCCGGATCGGAGATGAAGACCATCGCCAGCAGCAGCTCGTTCCAGTTGTTGATGAACGTCATCAGGCCGGACACGAAGAAGCCCGTGCGCGCCAGCGGCAGCGCGATGCGGAAGAAGCAGCGGTAGATCCCGCAGCCGTCGATCGCGGCCGACTCAAACAGTTCGCTCGGGATCGATTTGAAAAAGCCGGTCATCAGGAAGATCGTCATCGGCAGTGAGAATGTGATGTACGGCAGCATCAGCCCGAAGCGCGAGTTCGTCAGTCCCATATGTGAGAAGCGGACAAACAGGGGGATCAGGATGCAGTGCACCGGCACCATCATGCCGATCAGGAAAAAGGTTCCGGTCGCGTCGGCGAGCTTCCAGCGCATCTTGCCGATCGCGAAAGCCGCCATCGAGCCGAAGAACAGGCTGATAAGCAGCGTCGCGCCGCAGACAAACACGGAATTTAAAAGCGCAATGCCCAGCTTTCCGAGCGTCCATGCCTCCGCATAGTTTACCCACTGAAAGGTTTTCGGAAGCGAAAACGGGGCAGCCATCAGCTCCGGATTGTCCTTCAGCGACACGCTCAGCATCCAGAGCAGCGGAGCAATGTACAGCACTGCCAGCAAAACCAGCAGGACATAGATCAATACGATAACCGGGCTGAGCGGTTTCTTTGATTTGCTTACACTCTTATTCATTCTTCCGCCCTCCTATCCTTCATACGTTTCCACTTTGATGACCCGCTTGACCAGAAGCGTCACGATCAGACAGAACACCAGAAGTATCACGGAAATTGCGCTCGCGTAGCCGTATTTGAAATAGTTGAAGCCCTCCGCGTACAGCTCCGTCGCCAGCACCTCCGTGCGGTGGTTCGGGCCGCCCTGCGTCATGTTGTACACCAGATCGAAGAACTTCAGCGAACCGATGCAGTTCAGCGACAGCGAGGTTACCATCATCGGCTTCACAAGCGGAAGCGTGATGTAGCGGAACGCCTTCGGCTTCGAGGCCCCGTCAATGTAGGACGCCTCGTAAACCTCCTTCGAGATGCCGGTGATCTGCGCCATGTAGAGCATCATGTTCTGGCCGACGTACTGCCACAGCGCCACAAACGCGATGACCCACATCGGGAGCACGATAAAGCCCTTGGAATCCATCAGCCACAGCGGTCCCTCGATGCCGAACTTCGCCAGAAGCTGGTTGATGCCGATCCTCGGATTGAACAGGAACGCCCACAGAAGACCGAGGGCTGCCGAGGACAGGACGCACGGCAGGTAGTAGATATTTTTGAACACATTGCGTCCCTTCGGGATATTGGTCAGCAGGACGGCCAGCAGAAGGCCGATGATCTGCTGGGAGACCGCAGAGAAGACCATGAAAAACATGGAGTTCTTCAGGGCGATGCGGAACGTCTTGTCCTTGAAGAAGAGGTTCTGGTAATTCTTAAGTCCCACAAAGGACGGCGGCGTCAGGGCCGCATAGTCGCAGAACGAATAATAGATCATCTGGAACATAGGAATTATCAGAATCAGCACAAACATGATCAGTGCCGGGGCGATGAAGATGAAGATCGCCTTTTTATTCCGTAATATCTTATCCATAATATTCTCCCTTTACATTGTTTGTCTGTCCGCGGTCTCCGCAGACGTGCTGCAGTCTTTTGAGGTCAAATGATGCCATACGGATTGCTCCGTGTTTCGCACTTCCACAAGTCTGCGCTCCGCTTCGGTCGGCGCCAAACGAATGTCCGCCGGACATTCAGCGCCCTGGCATTATACTGGGAGAGCCGCTGCAGAAAGAACATCCTCTCGCCTGTTCTGCAGCGGCCCTCTGCCACTAGATCACTATGACCTTGTCATACCGGGTTTACTCCCAGACATTGCTCTCGTAGAAATCCTGCACCGACTGCAGAGCATCTGCCGGCTCCGCATTGCCGAGGAATACATCAACCATCGCGTTGTCGAAGCAGTCGCCCGCCTCTACGGAATCCAGGGACTCGTTGTAGAAGCCGAGGGTACCGGTCGCCTGAGCCATGATGTCCTGCACATACTTCAGCTGCTTCGGAGCAACATCGTAGTCAATCTCAACGTTCTTGTTGACCGGGAACTTGCCGGCAACCTCTGCCATGTACTTCTGAGCCGTCTCATCCGTGAACATCTTCATCAGAGCGATCACCGCATCCTGGTGCTCGGTCGTGGAGCTCATCAGCAGGTTGTCCGTCTTAACGATCGTACGGTTCGGATCCGCGCCGCCCTCGATTGCCGGGAACTGGAACACGCCGCACTTATCCTCGATCGTATCGCTTGCGCCGTTCATCTGGCCGATAACCCAGGAACCCTGAACGAGCATGGCCGCCTCTTCGTTGTAGAACGCTGCCGTAGCCTGGTCGTTGGAGTCGCCTGCCGCTGTCGGCTGGAAGTACTTGGACAGCTCCTGAAGCTTCGTGGCCGCCTGTACGAACACATCGTCCGTCCAGTTTGCCTCGTGTTTTGCGATCGCCTCGAGGTCAGCGCCCTGGCGGTCACACAGATAACCTGCGATCATGGACAGGCACCATGCTGTGCCGGCCGAGCAGGAGATCGGCGTATAGCCCGCATCCTGAAGGGTCTGGCAGACCGTAAGGAGCTCATCATATGTAGTCGGAACTTCGACGCCTGCCTCCTCAAACATCTCGGTGTTGTAGTATACGCACGCTGCCTGGAAGCAGGTCGGGATACCCATAATCTTTCCGTCATAGGTCATTCTGTCAAAGATGCCGTCTGTGAAGGTCGCGTACCAGTCGGCTTCCTGGTTCGTCAGGATATCCGTGAGGTCCGCCGCAGCGCCCGCCTCTACGTACACATCCATGTTCGGGCCCGGATTGCAGATGTACAGATCCGGCGTGTCGCCCGCTGCGATCAGAGCGTTCAGCTTGCCGTCGTACTCCTCCAGGTTCGTGGTGATCGGGGTCACATGGTACTTGCCCTCGTACTCTGTGTTGAACCTTTCAAGAACATCCGCGTAGCCGAGAGACGTCGTGTCTGTGGTTGCCTCGAGGTCATCCCAGAACATCCAGGTGATCTCCTCGACTTCTTCCGCCTGTGCCGGCATAGCCGTAACCATCATGCTGCCCGCCATGGCTGCTGTCAGTGCGACGGAAATCCATTTCTTCATTTTCATTTCCATTCCTCCTTAATTAAAATGATTTACATGCTTCGATGTAATCTACTATAGCACAATCCGTGCGCCGAATCTTTTTAATTATTGCTATATAACTCCTAATTATTGCTCTTATATTTTAAATTATTTTTTGAATTGTTAGAAATATACAGTTTTAACACTCGTTTTTTGTATACTTTTGCCGTATGTCAAAACAGCGAAATTTATTATAGAATAGATTTACAAAAATCATATTGTACTTTTTCCGTCATTTTGGTATAGTAAAGAAAGGATTAATTTCGCAATTTCTCATACTTTAAAAATTGCCAAAACCAGGGAGGGACTACGCTTGATCGAGAATCTGACCGGCCTGCACGAGACCGTAAATTATAAGAAAAACATGCAGCTCCAGCTGTACAACAATGACGAGGCGGAAAATTATCCGCCGCACTGGCACACCCCCTTCGAGCTGATCATGCCCGTCGAGAACGGATACCACGCGGTGTGCGGGGACAAGGATTTTCCCCTGCGCGAGGGCGACGTCCTGATCATCTGTCCCGGCATCGTCCATGAGCTGTTCGCCCCGCCGGCGGGCGAGCGCATCATTTTCCAGCCCAGCCTTGCGCAGATCAGCATCAAGGAGCTCGACCTGATCATCTCCATGATCAGCCCGGCCATCCTGATCACACCGGAGCACTATCCGCAGATCCACGGCCAGGTCCGCCGGCTCATGCTGGACATCCGCGAGGAATATATGCAGCCCCCGCTCTACGCGGAGTCCTCGATCTATTCAAAATTCATGCAGATCCTTGTCCTGGTCGGGCGCTGCCATGCGGAGATCGCCAAGCAGCACTTCGACGCAAAAAACGACAAGCAGAAGGAATATATGGACAAGTTCCTCTTCATCTGCAACTACATCAACGAGCACTACACCGAGCAGCTCACGCTGGAAGAGGTCGCGTCGCTGGCCGGCTTTTCCAAGTATCACTTTACGCGCCTCTTCAAGCAGTACGCGGATACCTCGTTTTACAAATACCTGAACCAGAAGCGCATCGCGCACGCCAAAAATCTGCTCATCAACAAGGATCTCTCCGTCCTCGAGGTTGCCCTGCAGTGCGGCTTCTCGAATCTGTCCTCCTTCCTGCGCATGTTCAAGCAGCTGACCGGCTGCACGCCGACCGAACTGCGCCGGATGTTTGACGGGGGGTTCGATTACGTGTGAGGTGCGGCAGCCGGGAGCTGACAGCGGCGGTATGGAATTCAGGCCATTTTTAAAAACAGGGCCTGGCACCTTGATGGTGTCAGACCCCATTTTTGTATACATATTAGCTTTACGCCCAGTTTGTTTCCTGCTTTTTCCGTACCGGCAACCCGGCAGTCAAAACCTTATCTGCCTTTCCTGCGCCGGGTGCCGGCACTCCTGAGCTTTACCCGCGCTTCCTGTGCCGGAATGTCGGCAACTTGAACTTTACTGGTACTTCCTGGCAGTTCTGGACTTCACCCGCGCTTCCTGCGCCGGAATACCAGCAGCAGTGCGATCAGGGCTGCCGCAGCGGCCAGCAGGCCGATGTACAGTGCAAGAGGCGTCTCATCGCCTGTCTTCA